>NZ_CP129127.1:0-152701 GCF_030406865.1 Streptomyces sp. P9-2B-2
GCCCCGGCAAGCCGGGGCATAGAGTGCGAATTGCGCAAGCGCAATTCGAATTCCCCCGCAAGCGGGGGAATGGAATTCCGTAAACGGAATTCTCGAAGGGAATGTAATTCGCGCTTGCGCGAATTGAGGGAGCCCCGCAAGCGGGGCTCCGAAGGCTGGCTACGAGGGGAGGTGCATCGCGCGCGGGCCTGTGTAGTGACTGAGAATCACAGCCCGTACCCCCTACCGGAGGTGATGGCTCGTCGGCCTGACGAAGTGCCGGCCTCGCCGCAGTGACGGGCTCCGCTGCGCTCCACCCTGAACCCTCCTCCACCCTCGAAACCAGCCGCTCACGTTCACCAATACCCCGCCAGCATACAGCATGAACTGTGCCCGTGGGGAGAGAATCGGCCAAGTGTCAGCCTTCGGGACGAACCTGCCGCCCGGGTGATGCATCACAGGTGCTCGCTGTGTAGAGTTTGGGTCCAGACAGCAGATCCCCCGGCCCCTCTCACCGCGCCGGACTTTCCTTTCTGATTGCGCGCTGAACTTCACGAAAAGGAGAACACGGGAATGGCCGTGAAACTGCGTGACCACCAGATCGAGGCCGTGGCTGCCATTGTGCGCGGTCTTGATATCCCGCAAGGTGGTATTCCCGTCAATGGCCTGCGCGGGCAGGTGCACGCCGCGTGCGGTACGGGAAAGACCATCATTGCGGCGGCGGCGGCACGGCGCATTGTGCCCAAGGGCCGCGTTCTCGTTCTGGTGCCGACGCTGGATCTCCTGACGCAGACGGTGCAGGCGTGGCGCGAGGCTGGGCACACGGGGCCGGCGGTTGCGGTGTGCAGCCTCCAGGACGACCCGGAGATGTGGAGCCTTCAGGTGCGCTCCACCACGAACCCCGTACAGCTGGCTCTGCGGCACGGCCAGGGGCCGGTCACCATCTATGCCACCTACGCGTCGCTGGGCGTACTGGCGGAGGCGTTCGAGGGTGTCTATGGGCAGCAGTTGGCCCCGGTGGACCTCGCGGTGGTCGATGAGGCTCACAGGACTTCGGGCTCGATGGGCAAGGCGTGGGCGGACATCCACAACCAGAGGGTCATCCCGGCACACCGCCGGCTGTACCTGACGGCGACGCCTCGGATCTGGCAGGAGCGGCCGAACTGGGAGGTCGCGGAGGGGGTTCGCGAGGCGCTGCCGAAGGAGATGGCGGCGAGCATGGACGACGAGGCCGTGTTCGGGCCCGTCCTCTACAAGCTCTCGCTGGCATCGGCGGTGTCCCGCGGCTTGCTTGCGCGGTACCAGATCATCGTCCTGGAACTCCAGGACCCGGTCGTCACCCCGGAGCGGCTGATGGGCGAGGAGCGGCGCAGCGAGGAGGTGCGGGGCCAGCGGCTCGGGGCGCTCCAGGCGGCGTTGCTGCACACCATGAGCCAGCATCAGCTCCAGACGTGCATCACCTTCCACCACCGGACGATAGAGGCTCAGGCGTACGCGGAGGGCCTGGAGCGCGTGGCCAAGCGCCTGCACGCTGACCAGCCCGAGAAGTACCCGGCGAAGATCTGGGCGGACTGGCTGTGCGGCGAGCACGTCCCCGAGCGCCGGCGGGACGTCCTGGGCGAGTTCGGTTCCACCGCCCGGCGTGCGGTCCTGTCGAACTGTCGTGTCCTGGGTGAGGGTGTCGACATCAGGGCTGTGGACTCGGTGGCCCTCCTGGACCCGAAGGGCGCGCCGCACGACATCGTGCAGGCCATTGGCCGGGCGCTTCGCCAGAAGCCGGGACAAGGGAAATTGGCCTCTCTCATCGTGCCGGTTTTCCTCCAGCCCGGAGAGCAGCCGGAAGATATGTTCACGTCGGGATCGTACCGGCCTTTGGTGAAGGTTCTTGAGGGTCTTCGGGCTCATGATGAAGAGGCCGTGGAATTGCTTGCGATTCCGCAGGAGCCGCAGAAGGACGTCGTGCAGCCGTCCGAGTACATCGGATCAGCGCCCGAAGATGACGAGGAAGAATCGCGTCTGCTGCTCCGTTTTGCCGCTCCGCGTGACCCGGTGATGGTCGCGGACTGGGTTTCCTTCAACGTGATCGACACGGAGAAGCAGGACTGGGCGCGCGGCTGGGCGTCGCTCAAGAAGTTCACCGAACGTGAGCTTCACGCCCGAGTTCCGTACGGGCACAAGGAGGGCGCCTACCCCCTTGGGCAGTGGGTGGCAGAACAGCGACGGGCGTTCGGGGCCGGGCAGATGACCGGCAAGCGCGCGATGCGGCTGGAGAAGCTGGGCATGGTCTGGAGCCTGGCGGATGAGCGGTTCCAGGAGAACCTGGAGGCGGCCCGCGCGTACTTCGAGGAGCACTGGACGCTGTGCGCGCCGCGGTCGGCAACGGCGTTGGATCGGCCGGTGGGGCAGTGGCTGTCCAACCTGCGCCGCCCCGGGGCGCTGGAGGGTCGCCCGGAGTGGGAGACGGCGCTGAAGGCGATCGACGAGGACTGGAATCCGGACTGGTCTGCGGAGTGGCAGCGGCACTTCGCGGCGGTGCGGGAGATGGTCGCCGAGGAGAGCGAGAGCGCGCTGGTCTACGTGGAGCCGGGTGTAACGGTGCACGGGATGGACGTCGGCCGGTGGCTGGAGCGGCAGCGCCGGCACGAGGTCTGGCAGGGGCTGATGGACGGGCAGCGCGAGCGCCTGGAGCAGCTCGGCGTCAGGCCGCTGCCCGCGCCCAAGGAAGCGCCCGCGAAGCCGTCCACGGGGGCCTTGAGCGCCTTCGAGCGGGGCGTTGCGGCCCTGGCGCAGTACAAGGCCCGTGAGGGCTCTGTGACGGTCCCCAGGGCCCACGTAGAGGCGTTGCCGGACGGTTCAGAGGTGAAGCTCGGGGTGTTCCTGTCCAACACCAAGAGCCGCCGGGCCAAGCTGACCGTCGACAAGCTCGCCGCGCTCGCCGGCCTCGGGCTGGAGTGGGCGGCCACGGAAGGAGCGGCGTGATGACCGCACCCGAGGAAGAGCGGCGCGTGCAGGACGCCGTGCGGCGCCACGCCCGCACCAGCGCCTTCGCGGAGGCGGAGGACGTCATCGCGTTCGTGCTGTCCGACCCGGGGGTGCAGGAGGCGCGGGCCCGGGTGGAGACAGCGGAGACGGAGCTCGGGCTGGAGCTGTGCGACCGTCTCCAGCCGTTCCAGGACCGCTACTACCAGGCCGTGGCGGGTGGCAACGCGGCCCGGCTCACCGAGGTCTGCGCGGGCAAGCACGGCCACTGGGGGCGGATCTGCGTCCTGCCCGACGGACACGAGACCTCGATGGAGGAACCGCACTGGGGCCGCAACAGCGAGGGCCGGCCGATCGCGTGGGTGGGCAGCGCACCCGACGGCTGGTGAGCAGCGGCGCACGCCTCGCCCCACCCAGCTCAATCTTTGCCTCGTCCCTTGTCCTGGTTCTTGAGGTTGCGGCCTGCACCACTGGGTGACTTCAGGTAGGCGATCTCATCTTCTGCGCCCTGCCACTTGGCGTACAGGTACGTGCATGCCCAGATGGAGGCTCCGAGGGCAGTAAGGGTCACGCCCTGAGCTACCAACAGACGCTTGGTGAGCTTGGAGAGCTTGCCTCCAGTTGACGCGGCCTCGCTCTTGCAGATGCCGACGTGGCCCGTCTCTTGTGAGTGCCGCTGCAGATCTTCGAGACCTTCAGCCTGAAAAGGACACGCCGTGCACGCGTAATTGATCACCGGTTGATCCCCCCAAAAGAACCTAGATTGCCACAGTTTGAGTGCGTCAACGCACCACTTAGCCATCCTCCAGCCCGGAGCCAGCTGGAAGGTAACTGTCGCCCCCGCAGCAGCGTCGTGCCAGGCCCTGCACGCACTGAGGTGCGATGCCCGGGGTTCTGAACTGCGGCATCGCACTGGTGTGCGTGTAGGCCCGGGGATCTTGGGCTCTCCCCCGGCGAACTACGTTGCAGTGGGGGCGGGATCGGTGAACGAAATCGGCTTGCCGGTGGCGTGGGCATAGCCGATTTCCCTGCTCGTGGACTCGCCGATGTACCCGCCAGGGTTGACGACCAGAACCCGGTCTGCCAGGTCGATCTTGCGCAGATGGAGGGCGTCCAGCGCCGTCTTCTGCTTGTCGGTGATCAACTCGTCTGCTTCGCCTGGCGCGACAACAATGACCCCGGCGAAGGTCAGATCACGATTCACCGCACGCATCTCGTTCACGAACCGGGTAGAGCCGCAGATGCAGACGATTTCAGGTCGGTCGGGCACAGCTCAGCCCTTCGCTCGAACGGGACACCGCCAGCGTGCACGTTGGTACTGCATCGGCAGGAGGTTAGTGGGTTGACCGGCCGGTCAGCCGTCGGCTCGTTCCTTCTCGATCGCATTCATCCTGCGGACCATGTCGATCTGCGCGCGGATCATCGTGTCGAACAGGGCCTCCGGATCGCCGTCGGGTCCGGCGTTCGCAGCCAGCAGCGAGGCGACTTGGCTGGCGAGGACAGTGACCACGTCGGCCGTCCCCACCGGGCCGCGGACCTCGATCAGTTTGCGCACGGCGTCGTCGATGCGGTCCATGGCCTCCTCGCCCTGGAGGAGCAACCCGAGCCGGTCGGCGAGGAACATGCGGACGACCGCCACACCGTCGGCCAGGGCGGTGTCCACGTTGAAGTCGGCGCGGGCCTTCTCCGACTCCTTGAGCACGGCCGGAATCGTGTACGTCCGCTGCTCCGGGATGAGGCCCTCCTTTCGCCACTTCGCGTACGGGATGGGGCCGACGGCGTCACGGCGTGCACGGTGTTCGTTGGTCGGGCGGCCGCCCGCGGTGCGGCAGGCCCGCCCTGCGGCTGCCTTGCAGGTCGGGCATTCGACACGGCGCATCCACGAGCGCACGAGATCCAGCTCGGCATCGGAGCGGAGGTGGCGTCGCCACTCGCCGCCCCACGGGATGCTGTGCGATCCGTTCTCCACGCCCATTGCCCCCTGGGTCCGGTGGTGTGTGCCGTCGTCGGTGCCGTGATGATGACCGTACCTGCGGTGGCGCCCCTCAGCGGTCGATCGGGAGAATGCCGTCCAGGCCGCTCTCGGAGAGGATCTGTTGGACCGTGTCATCCAGGGTGCTGGCCGCGTCAACGACGGTCTCCAGGCCGTTGGGGAGCAGGTCCTGCTCTCGGTACCAGTCCCGTAGGTGGCCCTCGTTGACGTGCGCAAGGTACTCGGCATCTGGTTTCGTCGCGTGCCGGAGCACCGTCTCCTCGAAGGGCACGTGGAGGTAGTAGCACCGTGTGACGCCCTGATGGGCGCGCACCAGGTCCTGGAGCATCGCGCCGTAGCGGTCGGCGTACAGGATGCCTTCGACGACGACGTGGAAGCCGTGGTCCAGGGCGTAGCGGGCCGTGAGGTCGATCAGGCCGATGTTGGCGCCGCCGGGCCGGTCGCGTTCGCGCAGCACGATCCGGCGGAGGTTGTCCTGGGCGACGATAGCGAGGTTTCGCCCGAACTTTTCGCGCAGGCCGGCCGCGACGGACGACTTGCCCGAGGCGCTGTTGCCTCGGAGCACGATCAGGCGCGTGTCGCTGGTCCCCACGGTGCCGTGCGCGGCCTCAGCCACCGCGGCTGACCTGGATGCGGTTCTCGTGGAAGTGCTCCCAGTCCATGACCAGGCGGAAGCGGCGGTGTGCCTCCAGGCGCTCCGCGTCGGCCGGCTCCTCGCCGCGCTGGACGCGGGCGTCGCCGGATTTCACGAGTTCCGCGAGAGCGAGCCGGACGTCGTCGACGTCCTGGCCTGTGGCTGCCGCCAGCCGGTCCAGGGAGGTGAGGGTCTCTGTCGGTTCACCCAGATCGTCGACCAGGTGGTCGATGAGGGTGTCGAGGAGCGGGCCGGTGCGCATCGTCCAGCGGATCCCGTCGAGGCGCTCAGTGAGTTCGGGGTCCAAGGGCAGCAGGTCGCCGGGCAGCGGCAGCGCGGCGGGCATCGACCACCGGGTGCCGTCCGGCGTCTCCTCGCGGCGGGCCAGGCCCCACGTCAGGTAGAGCTCGGACAGGTCCCGCACGGTGGTGGGCACCTGGAAGCCGGCTGTCGTCAGCATGGCGCTGAACTGCTCCCAGCGAGCCGCCTCGCATGCCTCGCGGCCCTCCGGCGCGGCCTCGTAGTCCCATTCCTCATCCGCCCAGGAGAAGGTGAGGGGACCGTCGAGGTCGCCGCCGATCATGTCCCAGTGCCCGTCGAAGATCTCGTGCACCAGGTCGTCCAGGGAGCCGGTGAAACCGGGCTGGCACGCCGTCCCGATCAGCATGGTCAGCGGGAAGCCCTGACGGGGCAGGACGTGCTCCCAGCCGGACACCCACCAGTCGTTGTGCATCGCCAGGTCCCGGCGCGGCCCGGGAACAGACGCCTTCTCAGTCATCCGCAGCTCTTCCTCGAAAACACCTCGGTGCTCGCAGCGTACGCAGCGAGACGCGGCAGGTTCTCACGGACGTCCTACCCACGCCTGGTGGTGCGGGGCGACGCGCAGCTGCTCGCGGAGGCGGCCGCGCAGCACTCCGACGCGGGTGCGGCCCTCCAGGACCTGCAGTCCGCTGTCCGCCGGGTCCAGGAGGCGCCGGTCGATGAGGAGCGGCGGGCGCATCCACGTCCCGTGGTCTTCCCAGTGCCGGCCGATTTCCGGGGGCCGCACCTTGACCCAGTACACCGGGTCGGCGGCGTAGCTCTCGATGCAGCCGGCGTCGCTCTCGCCGGTCGGCATGGTGGGGAAGGCCGCGGCCGGAATCGTCTCCAGCTTCCAGGTGATGGCGCACAGATCGACGTCTCCGTAGTCGTCCACGAAGTGGCCGTTGTCGCCGTGGTCGAAGAGGAAGTCCCTCAGGACGTCGTCCGGCCATTGCAGGGCGGCCACTCCGGGGTCGGCGCGGAAGCGGTCGAAGTCGAAGCTGAGGCCGCCGTCCCGGCGGCGGGCCATCAGCGGGCTGAGGTCGTTGAGCTTCATGTCAGGCCCCGCTCTCCAGCGCGTACAGCTCGTAGGGGACGGTTCCGGTCTCGGTGTCCCGGTCGGCCGTGCCGATGCGGGTGAACCCGGCTTTGGCCAGGACGCGGCCGGAGGCGGGGTTGTCGGGGTGGTGCATGGCCTCCAGCCGGTTGAGGCCGGCGGTGATAAAGGCGGCGGTGACGACCTGGTGGGCGGCGTGGGTGGCGTAGCCGTGGCCCCAGCTGTCTTCCCGGAGGATGTAGCTGATGGTGCCCATGGCCGGGGTGCGTCGGCGCAGGGCGATCAGGCCGATCAGGTCGTGCTCGTGGAGGATGCCCCAGCTCCACTGCGCGCGCGGGGTTTCGACGGCTCGGGCGAGAGCGGTGCGGATCTTGTCGTGGGCCTGGTCGAGGGTGAGGGGCTTGCCGGTGGTGTGCCGGATGGAGGCCCCGCTGTAGATGCGGGTGAGGGCGGGGGCGTCGTCGAGGGCCAGGGCGCGCAGGGTCACCATGAGGCTGTCAGCTCCTTCGCGGTGGGCCGGTCGGCGGGGTCGGGGGCCAGGCACGCAGTGATGGCGTCCTCGAACGCGGGGAAGGGCCACGGCCGGACGTCGCGCAGCGCGGTGGTGGCGCCCCGGGCGATGACGGCCAGCTTCTCCAGCCGGTCGAGGTCGTCGTCGTAGGTGACGGGGCGCTGGCCGGTCCAGCACCAGAACAGGGAGGCGCCCAGGCTCCAGATGTCGCCGGGTGGCTGTGCCTGGATGTGGGTGTCGGCGGGGGTGTCGAGGATGGCGGTGGCAATCTCGGGGGCGGTGGTGTGGGTGAGGGCTCCCCGGTACGGGACGCGGCGATGAGCGTCGTCGGGGCCGCAGGCGAGGGCGTAGTCGATGACGGCGGCGTGGCCGTCGTGGGTGACCAGGGTGTTGGTCGGCTGGACGTCGGCGTGGGCCCACCCGGCGGCGTGCATGCGGGCGAGGTGCTCCGTCCAGGTGCGGGCGATGCCCGCGAGCCAGGGACGGACCGAGGCGCGGTCTCCTTCCGGGCCGCGGGCGAGGGCGAGGGCCCGCCACAGGGGCGCCCCGTCGATCCAGTTGACGGCCAGCCACCGGCCGCCGTCCCATGTCCCGGCGCTGACCCGGTAGTTGGGGCTGAGGGCGTCGGCGGCGGTGAGGCGAAGGAGGTGGTCGTCTTCCTGGGCCATCTCGGCGGCCTTGTCGCGGGCGTTGTCGCCGTCGGGGTTGTTGGTCTTCAGCGCGACGGCGCGCTTGGGGCCCTGGAGCTTCCAGGCCCGGGAGCCGCGCCGGTCGCTCAGGACTTGGATGGCGGTGGGCTCGCCGGTCTGGCCGGTGAGGAGGGCGACGGCTTCGCCGGGGGGAGCAGGTGTTGTGCCCATGTGCGGATCTCCGTCCACTCGGTGGGGATGTGCTCGAACACGTCGCGGCCGTCGTCGTCGGCCGCGGCGAGCGCGGCGGCCAGGTCGGGGGTCGCGCTCAGGAAGCGTGGGTCGCGGCGACGGACGGCGGCCCTCACGGGGAGGAACGAGGCGGGGGCGGCCGGGATCCGGTGGCCAGCCGCGGTGACTTCCTCTTCTCCCGCGTAGAACTTGCCGAACATCACCCCGACCGGGCCGTAGAGGTTCTTCAACACCCAGTGCGGCCAGGCGAGCAGGTCACGGTGCCGGGTACCGGGTACGTCGCCCAGCAGGACGATGTTCTCGCACCGTAGGAGGCCGTGCGGCCGGTTCAGCAAGGGTCGTAGCCATTCCGCGGCCTGGGCGCCCGCGTGGAACAGCTCGGCCTGGACGGCTTCGGCGTCGCCGTCGGCGCGGTAGACCGTCCAGGTCGTCAGACCCTGCTGGAGGGAAGGGGCGAGGTAGGGGCAGTGGGCGGTCATCTGCCGCGCGTAGTCGCTGATGTCCACGGAGGTCGGCTGGGTGGTGCTGGCCTCGACGAGTCGCAGCGCCCCGGCGGTGGGCCGGGGCGCTGGCGTGGTGCGGCCGGTGGTCACCGGCGGGCGGTCTCCGGCCGGTCGGGCGCGACGTCGTCGCCGCCGATCGGGCCGCAGTCCCATTCGGCGACCACGGTGCCGGTGGCGCGGTAGTGGGCGATGGCCTCCTGGTCGACGTTCCCGTCGGCGTCGGTGAACCAGATCTCCGGCAGCGGTCCGTACGCCTCTTCGTAGGCGGTGACCCAGGAGATCGGGCCGTGGCCACCTGTGGCGGCGTGACCGATCGGCCGGCCAGCGGTCTCCTGGCAAAGGGCCGCGTACTGCGGGGTGCCGAGCAGTTCGTGCCAGGCCGCGTCCACGGCCGGTGAGAACATCTCGGGTGCCAACTGGCCGTTGTTGAAGCGCTGGCCGGTGATGGTCAGGAATCTGCGCAGCTCGGTCGTTGCGGTGCTCACGGTGGTGCCCCTCTCGGTGTCGAGTGGTGCTCGCCAGGCCCGGGTTGGGCTGGGCGTGGTGCCGTGCACCGCGCACCCGGGAGACGGGTCTCGTCCGGGTGCGCGGTGGTCTCAGGGGGTCGTGGCGGCCTGGGGTGCGAGGCTGGCGAGGCGGTCCAGGCGCTCGTAGAGGGCGCGTACGAGCCGGGCTCTGTTCTGGCTACAGGCGACGGTGCCCTGTGCCGGCATCGACAGACGGCGGTCGGCCTCCGCGAGCACCACGTCGACGAGGGCGCGCCGCTTGCTGTCCTCGGGCAGGCCGGCGGCGCGGCGCCGTAGGTCGGCGGCGACGATCCTGGCGTGTCCGGTGAGTTGGAGGGCGATCTGGGCGAGGTCGCTTTCGCATAGATCGGCGGTGTCCGTCCATGCGAGGACGGCCTTGACGAGCGAGCGGTGCGGTTCGCGGTCCAGGGGGAGCTGGGCCTCGATCGTGCCGTCGGGGTCGTACAGGACCGCGCATGTACTGGGCGCATCCGTCATCAGGGCCTCGCTCAGGTCATGGGCCGCGTGCCGGGAATCCGGCAGTTCGACGCTAGGCAGGCGGGGATGGGCGTCTCAAGAAAGTTGCTGGAAGTTGCGCCGATTCACCCGAGAGCTTCGATCGCGGCGAGGATGCGCGCACGCGCTTTCGGCCCGAACACCGCGAGGTTCTGGAGCGCGGTGAACGCCTTGGTGTAGACGGCGATCTCCGAGGGCCGGGTGATGTTGATTTCGGCGGACAGCGTCTCGACCTGCACCCGGTCGGTGTCGAAGGCCATGAAGGTCTCCAGTGGCCACATGGTGCGTTCGGCGGTGAAGGGGATGACTCCGAACGCGACCGACGGCAGCGACATGAGCTCCAGGAGCTTGCCGAGCTGGCCGGCCATCACCTCGGGCGCGCCGATGCGGTGGCGCAGCACTGTCTCCTCGACGAGGAGGACGAAGCGGTGGTTGCCCTCGTAGATGACGCGGGAGCGGTCCAGGCGGGCGGCTGCGGCCTCGGGGGCGTCGTTGGGGGTGCCCTGGAAGTCGCTGATGGTGGACAGCAGGGCCTCGGCGTAGCCGTGGGTCTGCAGCAGGCCGGGGATGACGTTGGAGCAGTAGACGCGGAAGAGGCGGGTGCGCTGGTAGAGCGGGATCACGGACTGCTGGAAGTGGCGGATGCCGGTGCGGTGCAGGCGTTTCCACTCGACGTACATCTCGTCCGCGCTGCGGCTTTCGGCGATGAGGTCGTCGATGTGCTGGTCGGCGGAGCAGGCCGCGCACCAGGCGCGGATGTCGGCGTCGGAGGGCAGGACGCGGCCGTTTTCGATCCGGGATGCCTTGGACTTGTGCCAGCCGCAGCGGGCCGCCACCTCGAACGCCTTGAGGCCGGCGTTCTTGCGGATGGCCACCAGGCGCCCGGCGAGGGCCGCGCGTGCCGCTTGCGCGGCGGAGGACGGTGAGGCGGTGGTCATGAAAGGTGGCGGCCTGTTCGGGTGCTGTCAGATCTTGTACTGGTCGTGCGGGAGGGCGCGCTCCCACACCGTTTGGAAGGCGTCGGTGCAGAGCTTGATGACCTGTGGGTCGTCGCTGTGCTCGGGGTCCTGGGCCTCGCCGTCGCCGGAGAAGATGTTGAAGCGCACCAGGCGGTCGTCGATCAGCCAGAAGTCGTTGCCCGGCAGCGACAGGTCCGAGGCGCAGCGGCGGCCCAGCCAGCGCACTTCCTCGCCCGCGCGGAGGTTGGTGGCGGTGATGGCGTGCTCGAAGCGGACGTAGTCGGTGACCGGCTCCGAGACGATGCGGGCGCGCCGTACGGCGACCCCGCGGGCGACGGTCCGTTCCACCAGCGAGACCCATGGGCGCCAGAAGGCGGAGTCGTAGGCCGGCACGGCGCCGTCGGCGAGGAACGCGTCGTAGACACCGCGTTCGTCGCCGACGGCGTAGGCGTCGCGGAGTTCGAGGTGAAGGGCCTGGTGCTGGGCTGAGTCCAGCAGCTCGTCAAAGCTTGGGGGTGCCGGCACGCTCTGCGGCATCGCACGCCTTCCTGATCAGCGGCACCATCCGGGCCGGGATACGGATGACCGTCTCGTTCGCGGCCGGCGGGCTGTCCGCAGCGCACCTCGCGCGCATCACCTCACCCGCCGTCCATCCCTGGAGCACGAGCTCCGGCCGTTCCATGTCGGTGTCGACCCAGACCGCCGGGCAGTTGCCACCGCCTGACTCCGGGTCCGTTCCAACGAAAAGTAGTGCCATGTCCGCCTCCTGAGTCCAGAGAGTTGCGCCATGTTGCGCTGACCGTCCCGCGAGGAGGCACGGAGGGTCAAGAGGACAGTCGGTCGAACAGAGGCAGGGCCGCTATGTCAGGCACCGTTCTGCGCGGTCCGAAGGGAGAAAGGGCCTCTTCCTCCTTCTGAGGAAGAGGTGTCAGCGGCGCGCACTGCTTACCCTCGCGCCCTGACCTGCACGAATGCGGCTGCGGTTCGCAGGCACCTGGTACGCAGGGTGGTACTCACGGCGGTACCTACCGTGGAACGCGCGGTGGTCCGCACGGTGGAACGCACGGTGGTACCGCGCGCAGGGGTTCCTGCGGCAGCAGCTGGTTCTCGACGATCCGCTCACCGGCGTTCCGGGCACACCGCGCGGCTGGCGCCCAGCGTCACCTGCCGCAAGGGCGCGCCGCCTAGAGGAGTACCTGGTAGGAGCGGCTGCGGTGCGGGGCGTGGGTGACTATCCCGTGGCGTTCCAGGGCCCGCAGGTGGTAGGCGACCGTGGATACGGACGACCCGACCGCGCCCGCAATCTCCCGTATGGAGGGCGGGTAGCCGACATCGTCGGTGAGTTCCCGCAGCGCCCGCGCGATCCGCGCCTGGGCGTCAGTCATGAAGGCGGTCACCGCCGAGCCTCCGCCGGGCCCGACTCCCAGGTGTACTGCTTGAGCGCCATCCGGGCCGCCGGCGCCCGGCCGGGGATCGTCGCCCAGTAGGGGTGTGTGGCGATCCGGACAGAGAGCCGCTGCAGGGTGCGGCGCAGGACAGTGGTCTGGGACGGGTTCACCTCCTGGGCGAGCTGGCGGTAGGTGGCATACCAGGCCCGCTGGGCTTGCAGGAGGTCATCGGGGAAGTCGTAGGAGGACATCACCCCCAGATTGCATCACATGTTCGAATTGCGGTGCAGCACACGCAAGGGTGAATCGGGGCTACGGCTGGAGCTGACCGACGACCGCCCCGGTGAGCCGAACGCGATGGCATCGGCCACCCGGATCGGCTGCCGCTGTCCGACGCCGGACGTGTGGCGCCCAGCCGGTCCGGCCCTGGCCAGATTGAGGGTAAGCAGCGGGGGGAAGCGCTCGCCGCCGGTGGGATAAGCGGTCACACCTGCCCGGGTAAGCGGTTGCCCCCGCCGTGCTGACCGGCGAGTACCCGAGGATCGCCGTGGCAGCCGGGTTGGCCATAAGCGCCGGGCGGCCGCCGTGCTGGTGGCCGATCGGCCACTCCGGCCATCGGCCACCGGCGTGCGTTGGCACCGCCACGGCTGACTGGCCATCGGCCATGGCCGATGGCCGACGCCGGTATATCGGCCATCGGCCACCCGCCCGGACACTGGCCACCGGCGACGTGCTCCACCTCCCGGCCGACTGGGCAGAGCCACGGCCGCGCTGGGCAGGTCGGCTCTGCAGGCGGCCACCACGACATCCACGGTCGCGAGGGAGCAGCGGCACGGATCACGGCCCGCCTGGCTGCTGGCGGACGTCGATGAGCGGCGGGCAGCCGGGGCAACAAGGTCGACGGCGGCCGTGACGGCGTCTGACGCGTCGGCCAGGAGGCACTCTGCGTGGCGCGGTCAGGCATCGCGGCCGGGCAGCCGGTATGGCGTGAGGCGGTCTTGGGCCGCCGCTCATGCCTGATCGAGGCTTGGCTGATCACACACGGAGGGGGAACCTCGATGGGACGGTTCAAGCCCAAGAAGCAACGGCGTGACCAGCAGCAACCACCGCGTCAGCGGTTCCACATCGACGACCGGGCCGTCAGCCAGGCGGAGATCCTGGCAGCCGGGACGCAGCTGAGCGACAACGTCGACGACCACGGCCGGCTGCTCTACATGGACTCCCCCTCGCTCGGGCTGGGGCAGGTCGCCACCGGCATAGACCCGGACACCGGCACCGTGCAGACCACCGACGGCGAAGACCCGATGCCGGTTGCCCTGTTCGAGCCGGAACGCTCGATGATGTCCCGTCTGCCCGGCAACGATCCCAAGGAGATCCAGGTGGAGGGCGCGATCGCGGCCGGGTTGCGGCGCTTCCCCCGCGGCTTCGCCGATCTGCGGACCATCCCCGGCTGGGCTCTGCACCGGCTGGCCGACGACCGGATCGAGCTGCGCTCCCCGGACGGCGGCGTCTACTCCCGCATCACCGTCCCCGCCTCGCCCGACTGGTACTCAGCCGCCCTGCACCACGGGTACGTGGTGTGCTTCTACGGCCCGCAGCTCGGCGTGCGCACCCCGCCGGGCAGCACGCCGGAGCAGTACACCGACGCCAAGCGACTGGAGGAGTTCCGTACCGCCCGCGGCCGCGGCCTGGTCGCCGGCGGCATCATCGCCTACCGCAACAACCGCTGACCCGCGCCGTCCTGGGCGGTTGAGGAGGAGATTGCATGCCCACAGGAGTAGCTGTCGTCTGCGACACGGACGACTGCCTCGCCGTCTATCTGGCGGTCGAGACTGGCAACAACGATGACGAACGCTCTGCGGACGACGTCTCCCAGCTGGCCCGTAAGGCTGCTGAGGGTGATGGCTGGGTGATCGGCTTCGGCGTCGGCCAGCCGGTGATGACGTGCCCGGGATGCGCAGACGGTCGCGGCCCCGTCCGGGAACGCGGAACCTGCCGACGGTGCATCGGCCGCACCGATGCGGCGTCCAGGTGTACGTACTGCCTGCACTCCGAGCTGCCAGGCACCGGCGGCTGACGGCCTTCGCTGCGCGGCCCGTGACGCCGGAGTCGGGCCGTCGTTGCCCCGTACGACTCCATAGAGCCGGGCCCCGGGGATGTCCCCCGGGGCCCGTGGTGTGTCCGACGTGGGGTCAGCTCTCTTCGGCCGCCGTGGCAGTTACCCAGGCGGCGGCTTCGGCATCGGTCATGAGCAGTACCTGCGTCGGGTGGACGGTGAAGCCCTGCACGACGTGGACGCGGCCGGGGTGCGTGTTGCTCTTCGGGGTGGTGTCGACCTGCGGGGCCAGCTGGTCCCAGGTGCGGGTGGTGACCCGTCCCAAGACGACGGTGGAGAACTGCTCGCGCCCCTCCCGGCCGAGGGTGGTGTTGGCGGCGTGGCCGTCGAAGAAGACGTACATGCGGGCCTGGCGGCCCGCGAAGAGGAGCTCGTGGAGGGCGTCGACCGCCGGGGACGTCTTCGGGTCTCCCTTCTCCCGGACCGTGGCCCAGTAGCGGGCGAGCTTGCGCAGGGTGTGGTCGGCGGCCTCGAACACCACGGTCAGGCGCGGCAGGTCGTCGGCGCCGCCGTGCTGGTCGATGCGGTCGATGCGGTGCTGGAGTTCGGCCCGGAGGCCGACCAGGGCGTCGTGGATGTCGGCGATGTCGGTGCGGTAGGTCACCGTCGGCAGGTCGCTCGCCCACTGGTGGGATATCTGCTTGAGGTCGAGGACCAGGGCGTGGGCGCCGTGGTGCAGGAGCTGGGCGGCCAGGGTGCGCAGGATGGTCGTGGTGCCGCCGCCCCTGGCGGAGCAGACCAGGACGTGCGGGGATTCGTTGTCCAGGTCGACGCAGACCGGCTGCCCGTCGGTGGTCAGGCCGATGAGGACCTGGGAGGCCGGCAGTGCCTCCAGCTGCGCGCGGATGCCGGGGTCGGTGAGGCGCAGCAGCTCGGGGAGGTTGGTCGTGGGGGTGGTCGTCTTCTTCATGGTGCGGTGTTCCTTTTCTGTGCTGCCGGTGAACCGGGTGTTCTCCAGGCGAGGGGAATCGTGTCGGCTGAACCGGACAGGGCCGGTTCGTGGAGCCGGGGCCGGGACGCTCAGTCCGGGTCGGTGGTGCCGGAGGCTGCGCGGGGTCGGTTGCGGGCCCACTTCTTGAGGTCGCTGACGCGGTAGAGGAGTTCGGCGCCGCGCTTGCCAGCCGAGCCGGGAAAGGTCGCGTCGTTGGCGCGGGCGTAGCGCAGGGCGACGAGGGTGACGTCCGGCAGGTGGTGTTCGTGGGCCTCGCGCAGCCCCACCGCCTGGTCGTCGTCGACCGGGGCCTTCGCTGGCGACGTCGCCGTGGTGGCGCTGGCCGCCCCGTCGTCCGGGTCGACGGCCGGGGCGTGATGCTCCAGGCGTCGGCAGGGAGGTCACCGTCGGAGGCCGGTGCAGGGTCGGCCGTGGACGTGCTAGCCGGGGCACTGCTGTTCCAGGCGTCAGCGAGGAAGTCGGCGGGCAGCTTCTGCATCTGCACGGGGCCGGGCTGTGCCGGGACAGCCGCGCGGTTCGGGGCGGTGACGGCCGCGCCGGTGCTGGCCCACTGGCGGGCTTCGGCGTCGGTGAAGAACAGCACCTGGGTCTCGCGGGCGGTGCCGCCCATGACGACCTGGGCGCGCCCCTGGTGCTTGGTGGACTTCGGCGCCGGATGGATCTCCGGAGCGAGCATGCGCCAGGCGTTCACGCTGTAGCGGGCGAGGATGCGGGTGGCGAACTGCTCGCGGACTTCCGGGCCTCCGAGGGCGCGGGCGGTGGCGGACTGGGCGACCAGGAGCACGTGCATGCGGACCTGTCGGCCCATGTAGAGGATCTCGTTGAGTGCGTCGACCGCCGGGGAGACCTTCGGGTCGCCGGACTCGCGGGTCTTCTCCCAGTAGCGGGCCAACTGCTTCATCGTGGCGTTGACCTCTTCGAGGAGGATCAGCAGCCGTGGGCCGATGGCGTCCGGGTCGGCGTCTGGCCCGAGTTCGTCGGCGACGCGCACCCGGCGCCGGCCTTCCATGCCGAGGTCGACCAAGGCGTCGTGGATGTCGGCGATGTCGCGGCAGTAGGTGACGCCGGGCAGGCCGTTCGCCCACGGGTGAGAGATCCGCTTGGTGTCGAGGACGAACACGCGCGAGCCGTGGTGGAGCATCTGGCAGGCGATGCAGCGCAGGGTCACCGACTTGCCGCCGCCGGTGGAGGCGTTGACCAGGATGTGCGGGGATTCGGCGTCCAGGTCGACGGAGACGACCCGGCCCGCGGAGCCGATCCCGATGACTGGTGCGGACTCCGGGGCCTTGGCCACCAGCTCCCGCATCTTGGGGTCCTTGAAGAGGGCCTTGGCCGGGGGCTTGCGGGCCTTCTTCACCAGCAGGTGCGTGTCGCGTCCGGCGACGTTCCAGGAGAACGTCACGCCCTCCAGGGCGAGTTTCTGGGTGATGAGGTCGGCGACCTGGTCCCGCGAGAACTTCAGGTTCCTGGGCAGGTCGACGCGTATCTGCGCGTCGTCGTCGGAGAAGTTCTTCGGGATGTGGAGGTAGCGGCGGGGGTCGGTCTGCTCCGCGTAGCCCAGCGGTCCGGCGATCGCTTCGTGCAGCGGGACGACCCACTCGCGCATCAGCTCCCGGCGCTCGCGGGTCAGCATCATGTAGGCCGCGGTGCCGACGGTGAGGACGGAGGCCGCGCCGATCCCGCTGGTCTCCAGCGCGGCGAAGGTGGCGTCCCGGTTCTCCCACAGGTCCTGGGCGCTCTGCGCGGTGGCGTCGAGGTCCCGGCCGGCCAGGTAGCCGGTTTCCGCGACGCCTGCCCCGAGGGCGAGACGGAAGGTCAGGCGCCGCCACCCGGCCTTGTAGGAGCGGCGCCGTACGCGGCCCTCCACCTTCGGCAGGACGCGTGTTCCCGGGCGCCAGAAGGTGGCGTCGGTGCGCTTCACGCCGTCCAGGTCCCGGCCGGCCAAGGCCCGGCCGATGCCGAACGCGAGGGATTCGGCGGTCTCTTCCACCTGCCTGTCGAACTTCGTCTGTGCCATCGACCGTGCCCTTTCGGTGTGCGTCCCGGCACCTCACCCCCGGAAGCGGACACCGACCGTAAAAGCGCGGGCCTGTGGATAGATTCTGGCGACCCACACCGCTCGAAACTTTTGTTGTCGCAACTCGCATACGTGCTCTATGGTTGTCGCATGGTTGACATGTGGGACCTCGACGGCGAGGCCATCGAAGAGCGGGTTTCCTTCCACGCGCAGGTGCGTGACCTCGTGTGGCGCGAGACGAAGAAGCGCCTGGGCTTCGGCGAGCACGAGGGCCCCGCCACCCCGAACGCGCTCGCCCCCACCTCCGCGGCCGCCATGCACCTGCACCTCATGTACCTCCAGGTGGCCACGCAGGCCGGAGAGGCCGCGCAGCAGCTGGCCGCCGACGCCGCCAAGCGCGCCGGCCGCGCCGGGGCCACCTACGCGGACCTCGGGCTGTCCGCGGACATCACCCGGCAGGCCGCCCGCAAGCGGTGGCCTGGCACCGTCGGCACCCAGTGGGTGCTGCAACTCCTCACCGGCAAGAGCCACCCGCACGGCATGGCCACCCGCGTGTTCCGCAGCGGCGAGAAGGCGATCGAGACCGGGCGCACTGCCGTGGACGAAGGCGCCCTCGCCGACGACGGAGCCGTGGGCGCGGTCGTCATCGACTCCTCCCGTCAGGCCGTGTGGGCCTGCTACTTCAACGACGGCACCTGGGCGCCGGAGGAGATCACCCTGCCCGAGACCCTGCGGACTGTCCCCAAGAGCGGTGAGGCCGGGCACGGCGACTGGCTGTGCCGGTGGGAGCAGCACATCACCAGCCTGCTCTGACCCGCAGCTGCCGGTCACTCCACGGGCCCGGTCCTCCGGTGGGAGGGCCGGGCCCGGTTGTTTACGGTGGGGCCGTGACGACGTCCTCAGACGACGCGGCCGAGCCGGTGCCGGTGCGGGTCGCGCTGCCCGCCGACCCGGTGCTGGGGCATCCGGAGCAGGAGGTCGTCGCGCGGCTGTGGAGGCGGCGGCAGACCGAGGCGGGCTGGTTGTACCTGGTGGGGCTGCCGTCGTACCGGGACCTCGAGGACGGCGGTGTGGAGGCGGCGGAGTACCGGGTGTGGCTCCGGGCTCCCGACCAGGTGCGTCCGGTCGACGGCGTCGACTACGACCAGGTCGCCACCGAGCGGCTGGAGCCGTCGCCGAAGTCGGCGGTTCGGGAGGTGCTCGGGGAGCGCCGGCCTTCGGGCTGGGTGCTGGCGAAGGTGCGCGAGAGGCGGGGCCCGGCCCGGGGTGTGCTGCACGCGCCCGACTGCGAAGAGGCACCGCAGGGCGCTCCACTGCTCGATGTGGAGCACGCCTTGAACATCGCGGAGAACCCGGGGACGCGGCTGTACACGCTGTGCGGCTGCGCGCAGGAGCTGACGCCGATGCTGAGCGGGTTCGACCACATCACCAACTCCTGACCTGGCGTGGTCGGGCCTGTGGTCAGGGCGTGTCGCCGGAGTAGTAGAAGCGGCAGCTCACACCCGGGCCCAGTGTGCGCGGCTCGCCGGGGTGGGGGTCGTACAGAGCGCGGCCGCCGGGCCACCGCGACAGCTCGGTGGGCAGGGCAACGCCGTCGTCGACTTCCTCGGTCCGCCATCCGTGGATGTCCAGCAGCAGGCCGTCCAGCGGTCCGCCGACCAGTTCGGCGTAGGTCCGGTGCGGGAGCGGGCCGGGGTTGGGGGCGTCGTGGTCGTGGCCATAGACGCGGCCGTTCAGCAGCTGCTCATCGCCGTTCATGCCGTTCAGCCTTGCAGCCGCCACCGACAACGCGGGCTTGCCCAGGGGCACCTTGGGCTTGCCCGCGTCGCCGGCGGACGGCTTGCCCGGGTCAGGCGCGGAAGCGGGAGAGCCAGCCGCCGGCCTTCTGCGTGGCCTGCTCGGCTTCCTGCTCCTGGTGGAGGCGCTCCTGCTCCTGGCGCTCGCGTTCGTCGGCTTCGGCCCGCTGCTCGGCTGCGGCCGTCCGGCTCTGGCAGTCCTCGCACAGGTGCGGGTGCGATTCGCGCGGGTGGCTCCAGTCGTAGGAGTCGACGGCCTTCCACCGGTCGTCGGTGAACTTGCGCCCGCAGTCCGCGCACACCGGCCGCCGCGCCTCCCGTGCCGCGGCTTCCTGCTCCGCGCGGCGCCGTTCCCGCTCGCGGGCGGCAGCGCGACGGCGCGCGAGGGCTGCGTCCCGGCGGGGGTTGCCGATCGCCTCCAGCAGCGGCTGGCGGTGGTCGCGGCCGAAGCGCCAGAACACGGGTCCAGCCGGGCCGTGTTCGCGCAGAAGCTCCAGCGTGGTCGCCACGATCGGGATGCGGCCGTCGTAGGAGTGGTAGCCGTTCTCGCGGTCCCACGTTCCTTGCCAGTGGTGGCGGGTGAGTTCGGCGACCTTCGCCATCTGGCTCTTGGCGGAGCGCTTGCCGACCTGGTGGAAGACGAGCAGGACCGGCGGGTGCACACGCTCGAATCCATCCCATTCCGGTGCGGACCAGCGGGTGCGCCACATTGGCTTCTCTATGCCGTCGGTGTCCTTCTCCTTGCGCTGAAAGAACCGGGCGTACTTGTCGAACTTCCGCCCGATCAGCACGGCTTCCTCGGTGCAGTTGTCGGCCTCGATGAACAGCAGCGGCACCCCGGCCTCCGGGGCGATCACGACGATGTCGGCGCGGGCGCTGCCGATCGCGGGGTTCTTCCAGGTGCCCTTCACCGGGAGCGCGACCTCGGTGGCGTACGAGGTGAGGGTGCCGGTCCCGTCCGGCGCGTCGACGGCGGCCCGCGCGGCTGCCTGGGCTTCGGCCGGCTGCTCGGTGAGCCGGTCGAGGTCGGGCTTCGGGCGGATCAGCGCGATGACCGTCTCGTTCACCGTCATCGGGTGCGAGGCGCCGGAGCGGCCCGCGCTCTTGGGCATGCCGCCCATCTCCTCCGGCTCGCGGTCCAGGTCGATCGCGGCGGCGGCCAGCCCGGCCGCGGTGAGCAGCCGGACCTCCTCCCCGCCCCGGGTCCGGCCGCCGTCGACGGCCAGGCCGTGACGCCGCAGATCGTTCGCCGCACCACGGTGGGAGGCAGTACGGGCTTCCTTCCGCTGGGCGGCCGTCTTCTTCTCGGTGTGCCGAAAGGACAGGTGCGGTGAGGCCAGCCGCTGGATCTGGTCGGCCGTGGCGACCTTCAGCACTCCGAGCACGCGCAGCACGTCACCGCGCAGGTCATTGGTCGATCCCGCCTCGTTCGCCTTCCTCTTGCCTGCCATCAGGCTCGCCCTCCCGTCGTCCGCGTCCGGTCGGCGGCCGGGCACCGGCCCCCGGCCGTGGAGGGGACCAGGCCCCCGAACCCGATGATCTCCCCCACCACTGACAACCAACTCAGGTCATAGGGAAGAGAAGAGGGTTGTGACGATCCGGCGTGGGCCCTGAAACCGTGGTGACAAGGGGAAATGCAGGCGGGCGGGTTTCGGGCACGGAAGTGGCTTCGGCAGTGGGAACGCAAGCGTCGGCGGCAGGGCCTCACCAGGGCTTGCCCACCGCTGCGCGCAGGACGCGGACGGCACGGGCCGGGCTGCGCGCAGCGCCGGAGCGGTTACGCACCGGATGCCGGGATGCCCCGCACTCACCGCTGATGACGTCGGCGCAGGCGCGCGGACCGCCGCGGCTTCGACCGGCCGTTGGGGTACTGCCGCGATCGGCGCCGGACCGGCGGCGGCTTCGGGGCCGGGTACAGGGCCGCTCGCAGCCGGACCGCGTCGGTGAGCTGCTGGAGTCGCTCCAGTCGCTCCGGCGAGAGGTGCGGCGGGATCGGTTCAACCATGCGGGCCTCCGCGCTCGGTGAGTCGGTCCCCGCACCCTTGCCACTCCCGCTCGGTGCCGGGTCGTGCGCGTCGGCAGCGTCCCGGCAAGTGGCTCGGCGACTTCGCTGCCCGTCCCGTAGGACGGGCCTCGGCCCCGATGCGCACCGCGCGCACGACGGCGGGCCGACCGCCACGGCTGCTGGCCGCGGACCTGAGTGTGGTGGCGGTCGGCCGTGCGGGGCCGGTCAGCTCCGCTGCATCGCCTTGAGGTCGCGCAGCGTCAGCTCGTTCTTGCCGCGGTCGGCCGCGCTGCTCTGGGTCCAGGCGAGGATCGCGGGGTGTGCCTGCTCGTATGGGGCGCCGGCGGCTGTGTTCTCTCCATCGGTGTCGGCGACCTGGGTGAGGTAGGTGGCCAGGGCGTGCGGGCCGCCGCCGTTGTAGCCGATGTTGTAACCGAGGGCGTTGCGCTGCGGCAGGATCGACAGGAGCCCCTTCTCCGTCCGGGCCCAGAACAGGCCGCGGCCGGTGATGAAGCTGCTGAAGGCGTCGTCAGGGCGCAGTTCGAGCGGAGCGTAGGTCTTGTAGGACCACTGGTCCGTGCCTCCCTCGCCTACGTGCTTGAAGTGTTTGGCTACGACGGGCAGCCCGAATTCCGGGTCGTAGAAGGTCCGGCGGCACACGCAGCCCGATCCGGAGTTGGCCGACGGGCTGTTCTTGTCCTCCGTGACGCACGGGTGGAACAGGGCAGGGATCTTCATCGGCTCCACGAGCGTGCAGTGCATCGCGTTCGGCTCGCAGCGCACCAACCTGCTCAGCCACTCCTGCATGTGTGGGGTCTGGGTCTGGTTCGCCTCGATGGACACCTCGGCATTCAGCGACGTCGAGGCGATGCCGAGGCGGGCCTCGGTGTAGAGGACGAAGTTCAGGTAGCCCTTTGTCGGGTCGGTGAGGTTCAGGTCGACTGGCTCGAAGGTCAACGTGGTGCTCCAATGCGGGCCGTGCTCGGTGGGCGGCGGGGTCAGGAGACGCGGTGGTCGGGGCGCAGGGTCAGGCCGCGGTGCAGGAACTGCTCGGTGTCGTGCGTCCCGAGTCCGAGGGCGCGGGAGACGGCTGTGCCTTCGTCGTGGGCGAAGGCGAGCAGGATCTTGCGGCTGGCGGGATCGGCCATGGCCCGGCGAGCGGCTTCGACGGTGTGGGCGACGCAGCCGGTGGTGCCGTCTTCGACGATGTCCCGGCGCGTGGTGTCGTCCCAGACGTTGAGCTGGAGGTGGGCGCCCTCGGTGGAGCAGTCCTGTTTGGAGTCCGCACCGAGCACGCACCGCCCGAGCATGGCGGCGTGGGCATGGCGCTGGAGGTAGACGGCCTTGCCCAGGAGCCGGTCGACTTCCTTCTCTGTGTTCTCCCGTGCCTTCTCAGGACTGACGAGCGAGGTCTTCGGGTTGTATGGCTGCACCCGGATTTTCAGCGCCGAAAGGCTGCGGGCGAGGTCGTCGGCGACGCTGAGCAGGCCCACCAGGTTCACGTCGCCGCGCTGCCGGGGCGGGGGCAGTTCGTCGGGGTAGCTGTCGAGCGGTTCCAGCGGTTCGTGCAGGTCGGTCAAGGGTTCCTCCCGTGCCGGGTGCCAACTTCCCGATTCTCGATCCGCCCCGAGACGGAGACAGCGCGAAGGCGGAGATCAGCCACGCGCTGGCCGGTTGCCATCCCCTCAGTGGTCACGATCCGCTCCCCTGCCCTGGTCCGGCCGGGGCGTGTGGTGCTGCCGTTGGTCGGCGGAACTGGCCGCGTCGGTCGGCTGCTCGGGGTGCGGCCGGTCGGCGACGGCGCGGCGGCGGGCATCGGCGTCCCGCTTGTAGGCGGCAAACCGGGCGAGGCTCTCCGGCGAGCGCATCCACGTCGCCGGATCGGTCGTGCGGCCCTCCAACTGCTCCGGCATCGCGGCCTGCTGGTGAGCGTGGACGGCGGCGGCCTGCTGCGCCCGGGTGAGGGCTGCGTCCCGGTCTGGGTGGTCGACGGCGTGCGGTGCAGTCGCGGTCGGGGCTCCGTCCCGCGCGGGAGCGGGTGCGGTGCGGGTGGCGCGGATCGCGTTCTGCACGGCGAGGCTGGCGACCTGGGCGCGCTCGTACCTGCTCGACTCCCGGGGCGGTCTGCCGTCGGTGCCGGCGATCCACCAGCGCTTGGGCCAGGCGAAGTCGGCGGTGTAGGTGAGCTGGTCCGGCTCCGGGGTCCGGCGGCCGGGCTGGGGAATGGTGAGCTGGCGGGAGTGGCGGGTGAGGGCCGCGTCGGCGATGTAGTCGTCCAGGCCGGGCGCGAGAGCGCGGCCGCGTAGCGTCTCCAGCAGGTGCCGGCGCGCTTCGGCCAGGACATGGCGGCGGGCGAAGGTGCGGCGCACGGTGTAGACGACCGCGGCGACGTCGACGGCGGCGAGCGCGGTGTCAACTAGCGGGTCCACCCGGGCTCGGATCGCTGCACCGGCCGCCCGGCAGCGTTGAAGGAGTCCGTCGACCAGGTCCTGCCCGAAGCGCAGGATCGCGGACGCGCGCCACCACGCGCGCAGCTGGTGGAGCGGGCGCGGGGTCTTCTTCTCCGGGCGGGTGTTCTGCGCCGCCCACCACCCGAGGCCGTTGCGGCCGCGCTCGCCGGGTAGCCGCCCGTGCTTCTCCGCGTACTTGTCGGTGATGCCTTCCAGCGCGTCCTCGATCCGCTGGCGGCGGGTGGAGGACCAGGCGATCAGCTCGGAGTCGACCCCGGCTACCTCCATCACCGGGCGCAGGCCCGGCGTCACCTCACGCGGCACGGCCGCCAGCCCCAGTTCCTCGCACACCTCGGTCGTCATCGTGAGGGTGTAGAGCGTCCCGGCGGCCACGACGTGCTGGAAGAGGCGGCGGGTGTCGAGCGCACTCCACGTTCCGTCGGGGCGCTGCGCCCGGTTGAGGAGCAGGCAGTGGTCATGGAGTAGCGGGAAGCCGTCCCGGTTGTCGAAGTGCCTGAAGGAAGCGACCACCAGGGCCGGGGCCTTTGCACGCTTCCGGCCGGACGCCCAACGAGTCTGCGCGACCTCATCCTCCAGCCAGCCGAAGGTCACGGCGACGGCTCGCTCGTGCGCCCGCTCGATGATCCGGCGCGTCCTGTCATCTCCCAGGGCCCACAACACGATCAGGGATGCCTGAGGCCGGAACACGAAGTCGAGGGCGAGCAGCGGGTTCTTGATGTCCTCGATCGGCTTCCCGAGGACGGTGGCCAGACGCGCCGTGGCCGGGGCAGCGCCGTCGTCCAGGAGCTCGCGCTCGATGCGGCCGGCGTCCGGGTGCCGGCCCATCCCGAACAGCAGCTCCGCCTGCCGCTCCGTCACCGTCTGCCCGGCAGTGAGCCCGAGCGCGGGCAGGCCACGGCCCATCCACACCCCGGGCGGGAGCCCGGCCTGCTCCTGGGCGTCCTTGATCGGTGTGCGGGCCGCACGGCGGCCGTCGCCGACGACCACACCCCGCAGGTAGTACCGCCAAGCGTTCCCCGGCTGAACCTTCGCGACGCTGATCATCCCCACAGGAGACACCGGCTCTGACCTGCGAAAAAGCGCGATCCCGTGGGGCGGGAGGGTTCACCAGAACTTCACGGCCGATCCCGCACGGCGGGCGCAGGCGGCGATGTCGCGCCCGCCCGGCGAACACCGTCTTTCGCACTCACGGCCCCTACAGAGGGCCATGCAAATGCTGCGCGGCGACCAGTCACCCACGCCTCACACACCCCAACCACCGACGACAAACGACTCCACGTCAATCCGCGCGCCCCCACGTACCGCTCCCCATCGACCAGCTACAGACGCCGCCCCTGCGCCACGTCACCAACTCCCTTCAGGTTCTGCCCCGCTTCACCGCCGATCTGGACCGCCTCACCCCCGAACAGCGCCGCGTCGTCACCCGCGCCTTCGTGCCCGACCTCCGCACCGGAGGCTGGTTCCGCGCCGGTCTCCGCATCAAGCGTGTCCGCTGCGCGCCGGGCGTCTACGAGCTCACCTGGTCCGGGGGCGGCCGGGCGCAACCGTGGGGCCGTCGCTAACTGGGCCCGCGGCCTCGACCTGCTGTAGTCCGTGCCGAGTATCTGTTGCCGGGTGTGGAGTCAGCAGCGGTCGCTGCTGACTCCACACCCGGGACGCCTCGGCGCCGCGCGCGCGGTGGTGATCAGCGTGTCGCTGTCTCGCCCATGTGCCAGTTGCATCCTTCCGTGCGTAGGTCACGGGCGGTGTCGTGCCGTGCGCGGGTCGAGGTTTTCGCACGAGCGGGGAGTCGGCTGGGGACGTCGGGCCGGTTGGCGGCCGCGGTGAGCAGGGTGCGGATTCTGCGGGCGAAGTTGGGCCCCGGCATGGGCAGTTCCATGTCGGGCTCGCGGAGGTACCCGACCGCCACGGCGGTGGGCATGTAGTCCATGAGTTCGGTGACCGCGGCGGTGCGGGGACGGCTGGTGTGCTTGGAGAGGTGGCGCAGGACGCGCAGGATCGTGGTGGTGGAGGCGCTGGCGATGGAGACGCTGGCGATGCGGTCACGGTTGGTGGTGTCGGTTTGTGGTGGGGGCTGGACGTCGTCGGTCTGGTGATGCCACCACTGGGCGGTGTCGTCCTCGCCGAGGGAGAGGTGGTGGAGGTAGAGGCAGTAGGCCGCGGCTGCTTGTCCGGCGCCGGCGGCGTACTGCCACCAGAAGCGGGCGCCGCCGTCGGTGTTGGTCAGCTGCAGGACGCAGGCGAGGATCAGTGCGCTGCGGGGCTCGGGCACCTGGTCGGTGACGAAGCCGGTGATGGCGGTGGCGGGGGTGTGCGTGACGAGGGTTTCGCACAGTGCGCGCAGGTC
Organism: Streptomyces sp. P9-2B-2; assembly: GCF_030406865.1. NCBI lineage: Bacteria > Bacillati > Actinomycetota > Actinomycetes > Kitasatosporales > Streptomycetaceae > Streptomyces > Streptomyces sp. P9-2B-2. The sequence continues at coordinate 25,911 of NZ_CP129127.1, forward strand.
TTCGGCTGCGGCGTTGGGCATGGTGTCTGTCGTGGCCGATGCGACGTCGAAGGGGGTATCCGGGTCTTTGCCGGGGTCGGAGCGCGGAACGACGTCGCGTGGTACGAGGCGGTCAGGTACCAGCAACGCCCGGGAAAGGATCTCTTCTAGCGGTGTCATGGGGTGGGTCCTCCGGTCTCGGGCGGTAGGTAGATGGCGCGCTCCAGGTAGCGGACGGCGTGACGTTCGTCGGACAGGACGGCGGCCAACGGGACACCGAGGAGGGCGGAGACGTTCTCGGGTGGGAGCCCGCACAGGTGACGCAGCACCATGACGTCGAGCTGGGCGTCGGGCAGTTTGCTGATCGCCTTGAACAGCTCCAGGCTTTCTGCCACTTGGGCCAGGCGGTCGGTCTCGGAGGTGCGGCTCCGCAGGGCGACGGTGTCGAACGCCGCGGGTCCGAGCTCGGGTCGGCTGTCCAGGTGTGGTGTCTTGGACATGACGGTGGCGCGCAGGATGTTCCAGGCGTAGCGGCGGATGTCGGGGCTGGCGAGTGCGTCGTTCCAGTACAGCCAGAGGATGTCGAAGGTGCTGGCCACCGCGGCGTCGCGCGGGTCGTCGAAGAGGAAGACCTGGGCGTAGCGGCGGTAGTCCATCTCCACCATCTGGCGAAGGGCTCCGTGCTCCAGGGGTGGCTTGGGGTTCGCGGTGGCCAAGGTGGTTTTCTCGGTGGAGCGGTCGATCCACTCGCGGGTCTTTTGGGCGTCGAGCGCTGCCTGTCGCCAGAGGCGGTACAGGGGCCAGGTGGGCATGTTCAGCTCGGTGGACAGTCGGTAGATGACTTCCCACCGCGGGTACAGTCCCACGCCGCGCAGCATCTCGGAGAGTTTGGACTTGGCCAGCAGGACCCTGTCGCTGAGGTGGCTGAGGGTCCGTCCGCTGGCGAAATAGCTCTCACGCATCGGCTCCAGCCAGGCCCGGTGCGAGCTGCCGACGCAGTCCGCGATCGGGCCGAGCTTGCGGCCGGGGCGTGCCTGTGCCGGCCCGGGGGCCGGCACAGGTGACTCGAAGGGCGTCGTCACGGGGCGGCGTCCTCCTCGTCGGATACCCCCACCATGCCCTGCCCTGAAGTCGACGCGTTCCGCGAGCGGGTCGCACGAACGATCTGCTGCACGGTCAGCGCCAAGGCCGGGGCGAGCCAGGCGACGACGGACACGTGGCCCATCGCCGTCATCACCACGCTCCACGCGAACACCACCATGGTGACCAGCAGAACCGTGGTCACTATCTTCCTGAGGTCCATCACACTCCTTGAGGTCGGCCGCGGCCATCCGGAGAACCGCGCGTCAATGCGCCCTCAACAGGCGGGTGCCGAACCGCCGTTGAAAGGGACCTCAGCATTCACGACACCCGCCAGTAACACCACGTGATCAAGGAATCACGGAACATTGCGGGTCGTGGAGTGTTCAGCGAGCGCCCTCAGATGACCGTTCCGGCGCTCGAAATCGGCAGCCTGGCAGCGCTCCGGGTGGAAGTTCCCGATTTTCCTTGCAATCCCCCCGGCTACCCCCGTCAATGGATGCAGGACACCTTGGTGTCGGCCTTCCATCCGGAAGAGGCCCGCCCCGTGCCGAGTACAAAGGGGGCGAGCCTGGCCGTTCCCGCCTGGCCGCTGTTGGAGGCCAGGCGGGAACGGGCGCGTCCCGCAGGACGCGATGAACGTAGCTCAGGGCACTGACAACGCCCCGGGGACGCCCGATCGCGGCAACCTGACCTTTCCCGCACGGCCTGAGGGACAGAGATGTCCTCACTTGGGGCACCTGGGAGTCGCGGCGCTCTACGATGCCGGCGTGAACGTCAGCGTCGCGTCCCTGCAGCCCGCGGCGACCGTGCGCAGAGCCTTGGCCTCGGCACGGTCAACGGTCAGCTGCCACCGCAGCTTCGTTGCGACCCAGTCGGTGGCGTAGGTGCAGGTGGCGTCCTTCGCCGGCGGCATCCACTCGGAAGGATCCTTGTCACCCTTGGTCCGGTTGGGCCCCAGGCTGACCGCGACGAGACTGCGCTCCGCGCCCAGGTCGTTGGCGTACTGCTCACGGCGCTGCGCGGTCCATTTCGAGGCGCCGGAGTCCCAGGCTTCGGCGAGGGGGACGACGTGGTCGATGTCGAGCTTGCGGGCGTCGGTGATGGTCTTGTCGTCGTAGTACGAGCGCCAGCTGCCGCCGGTCAGCTTGCAGCTCTTGCCCTGGCGCGGCTTCTTCACCGCTTCGGCCAGGAGGACTTCCTTGCGGGTGTCGCAGCCGTCGTGGTCCGCGTCGGTCCACAGACGGAATTTGTCCCGCTCGTATCCGGCACGGGCCTCGCGGGACACGTTCAGCCGCCCTACCGCGTCCGTCAGACGAAGGCTGCCGTTCTTGCCGCCGGAGGGCGAGGTGCTCGGGTCCGCCGACGGCGGCTTCGCATCCTCGTGGGAAGTGCCGGGAGTGCAGGCGGCCGCGGACAGGACCAGCAACGGGCAAACCAGAGCAGCCAAGCGGCGCGCGGAAAACATAGGGCTCCCAGGTCAGATGAGAACGTCAGCTCCATGGGTCTACCCATCGCACCAGGGCCCGTCAACCGCGAAATCGCTGCCATGAGCGGCCCCTCACGCCACTGCCGCGCTCCGACGACTTCAACGGACACCGTCACCGCCCACGTGCCAGGGCCTCCCCACTCAGGTCGAACTGCTCCGCCAGCGGGAGTGTTTGCTTGGTGGTCTACTCCCGGTCGCTGCTCGGTTCTGGCCACGGCCCTTCGATGGCAGGGCCGCAGTCATTCGGCAGATGGGCGACGACGAGCGCTGCGGCTTCCTGCGGAGTCTCCGTCTCGCCAAGGAGTTCGGCGTAGCCGGTGGCGTACACCTTGTACGGCGTGGTGCAAGCGATGAAGGGCAGGTCGTTGCTCCACGGGAAGTCGGTGTTGCGGTGGAAGGTGAGGCAGCCGTGGCTGAGGAAGGGGAACAACTGGCGCAGGCGTGGCTCGGCGGACGCAGCTTCAATCGCCCCAGGACTGCCGCCTCGGCGTGCGTCAGGATGGTGCTCCAGCAGCTGGCGCCAGGTCGTCTCGACCACGGTTTCCGTACTCATGTTGTCGATCATGGGGAGCAGTGCGTACCCGAGCAACCCTCAGTGGTCAGCACGAGCACCTTCATGAACGCGCCTTCGCTCCGTCGCCGCGCTCTGGTGATGCTCTCCCCGAGCCACGTCCGGGTGACTTCCGCCGTCGCGACGAACTCTCCGGTCGGCGAAGGCCGTCTGTGTGGTCATGAAGATCTCTGAAGAGCACCTGAGCGAGCCGGGCCTTGTCGTCATCGACATCACCGCGGCCGACGAAGCGACCGCCACCGAAGCCGCAGCGGCGCTCGGCGGGCTGTGGCTCTCCAGCGGCCCCTCCGCCCCCTGGCGCACCCCCGGCCAGGCCAGCGTCACTATCCGCGCCTATGCCGACCTTCGCCGTGCACCCCTGCCGGCGACAGCCGGCCCCGGCACCTGCTGAACACCCCGTCGCCAACAGTTCCTCAGGGACGGGTAGCTACCGCATCGACTCCGGCTCTACGCAGCTTGCGGGCGAGGTACTCCACCTCGGGCAGCGTTCCTGAGCTTTGCGTTTTAACCTCTGACTCGATCAGTTTTTGGCTGGTCGAGGCAGACAAGAGAGTCGCACGGAGCTGAGCGCCAGCTCTCAATCTTCATGCGACACACCGAGGTCGTGGCGCATAGCGGTTCTCATAGTCCGGAGCATCTCCCAGACCTCGTACTGGGCCTGGGCTGCGGTCTCCATCGTTTCGCCTGGTTCGGAGGCACCGCGTTCGAGGCGCTTGACCTGGCCGTAGACCTTGTTCAGGGCCTGGTTGACGACACTCGCTCGCCTGAGTATTTCTTCGGGGGCGGCCATCTGTGCTTCGGAGTATCGATCGCGGTGCGCGTTCTTCGCTTCCTCGAGTGCGTCGCTGTCGGCCTCCGCCACGCCGCGTTCCCTCATGACGTGCAGGTGACGGTTGAGTGCGGTGGTGAACTGCCGAGCATCCCGGTTGAGTTCCACATAGCAGGTGCGTCGCAGCGAACGGGCCTCGCGGACCTCCTCATGGTCTCGAACGAGCTCTATCTCCAGGCGCTTCGCTCGTTCGGAGCCGCGCTGGGTGAGTAGCGCCCCTCCCAGGGTTCCTGCGACGCCTGCGACAGCGATGATCACTGAGCTGAGATCCACCGACGTACCCCGTGAAATTCTTCGGCCTCGTGCCCGCTGCACATGACCCAGGCCGTCAAGTTTGCCGCTACTCGGTGCGCCGGGGTTTGGTGCCCTTCTTGTGGTGGGCGGGGCGGCTGTATGCCTCGCCGGTGGCCAGGGCTCTGCCCACGTCATGACGGGTGGCTGGGCGGCGGTTCTTCGAACCCGGCGGCCGGCCAGGCCCCGGACGAGACGGTTTCGGTGCTCTGGCCGGGGAGCCGGTCTTCGTGCACAGGTTCCTGAACCCCCTGCGGACCCGGGCGGGCGTGAGCCTGTTCGGCGGAGCCGGTTTCTCCCAGGGCCGCCGGAGATCGGTGGCCAGCGGCAGCGCGAGCCGGAGCTGGGCATAGGCGGCGATCACCAGCCACGTCCACCGGTCGGCAGCCTCCGAGCTGCGGAGACGGGGCTTGGTCCACCCAAGTGTCTGCTTGAGCAGGCGGAAAGTGTGCTCCAGGCCGAAGCGGCGAAGGAAGGACTGCCAGCAGCGGTCGACATCGGCCTTGGTGTCAGCGGTGCCCGACCACCACAGCCAGACCGGGTTGTTCACCCGCCGCTGGGCAGCTTCTGCACGGTCAGGCGGATGACGGTGCCTTCGATGATGGGTAGCGGTCCGTCGTAGTCGATCCAGGCCGCCCGGCGGGTGAGCCACGGGTGCAGGCGGTCCCATGCCTGCGCGGTCGCCTTGCCGTAAAGGCGGGTGTCGGTGGTCGTCACGGCCTGCTCAATACCCCACGTGGAGGGGTCACCGAAGACGAACTCGCCTCCGTGCTTGGGTGGTCGGCCGCCCTTGGGGTCGTAGACCCGCGGCGGTATCGGCCGGCGCATGACTCGGTCGGAGCGGAGTCTGCCGAGGATCTCGACGGGCAGATCGGTCAGCAGGTGGGCGATGCGGGGTGCGTCGTATCCGGCGTCCAGCACGACCAGGACTTCTGGGTCGCCCGGCTTCCACTGGTCGGCGGCGACGAGCCGGTCGACCAGCTCGCGGAGCTGGGCCGTGGTCACCGCGGCAACGTCCGCGCCGGGCTCCAGACGAACCGCGTCCAGCACCGCCGTCCACGACGTCCGGCCGGTCTCCAGCGCAGCCACGATCGAGTACGGCCAGCCCGGGACCATCTGATGCTTGCCCTCACCCCGGCCGAAGGTGTGGCAGAAGGACCGGTCAGCGCAGGTGTTGGCGTCCGGCCGCCGCCCTCGGCAACGGCATCCCGGCCAGGGCCCGACGCAGCCGGGCGATATCGATCCGCCCCTGGTTGAGGCCGTCGTAAAGAGCCCCGTGCCCGCGGCGGTGTTCCGGCGCGCGTGCCAGGTCGACGAGCGTCCGCACCGGCCCGTCCGTGCACAACAGCGCGTCGCATAACTCGAACAGGGCGTCGCCCCGTGCGGTCACAAGCTCAAGGCTTCCGCGCCTTGCAGTCAAGGCAGGCGAGTAGCGTCAAGCGTGCCGTCCTCGTGAATTTCGAGACGGATCGGCTCCTCGTCCCGCCTGAGCGGCAGCGTCTGCGGTTTCGCCTCGACCCCGTCTTCCCATGTGACTGAGAGGGTCTGCGGGGACGTGCTGGTGTCCACCTCCATGAAGGCCACGCCGAGGTTTGTGTGAACGCACAGCGCTCCCCAACCGTCCCCCTTCTTGGGAACCCAAATCCAGTCATCGACAGGCTCATGGTCCTTGCTCGGCTTGACAACCCTGCTATATGGCGGATCGCTCTGATGCACCATCGTGAGGTAGTGCTCGGTTCCGTTCCTGATCTGCTTGATAGTGGCAGCCACCAGAAACTCCTTCGCATGGGGTAACTCTGCTTTTCTCCAGCTACACACAGGGCAGTGGCGATCGCACGAGCCATTACTCCAGTCGAGTGCACAGGTATCGGGGCACGTTAGGTCCCCGGCCGGCCCGGCCCGCAAGATCGCGCTCTCGGACAGCACGCCACCGGGTGGCGTCCTCGTGGGACAGGTCGCGCCGGGCCGCGTGTCGCACATGACTGCCACCATCGGGGACGTTCCGGCCGCGGCGGCGGCGCGAACGAGAGAAACCGCGCTGGCCCCCTCTCGGCCGGCGAAGGGGCCGCCACGTCGTCACTGTTCAGTTCGCAAACAGCTTCTCAGCTTGTCCTTTAACCTCCCCATGCCCAGTGAGCCGAGAAAACCGGTCGACAGGCGAGGGCGCGACGCAATGTGATAGCTCCGAGTGCCCGCCGCATGTAGCGGGCCGATCTCGGGAGCTTGCTGTTGGTGACCGGAAGGATCGCGGAGACGCGCCCCGCGATCGACGCCGCGCTGGTCAGGCGCTTGGTCGATAAGCAGTTCCCCCGGTGGGCCGATCTGCCCCTGGGACTGCTCGATCCGGCCGGTTCGGACCATGTGATCTACCGGCTGGGAGACGAGCTGTCCGTGCGGCTGCCCCGCCACGCCGGGGCCATCGGACAGGCCAGGAAAGAGTATGAGTGGCTGCCCAGGCTCGCCCCGCACCTACCGCTGGCCATCCCCGTACCGGTGGCGGTGGGAGAACCCGACTTCGGCTATTCATGGCCGTGGGCAGTCTCCCGCTGGCTGGACGGCGAGGTAGCGACCGTTGAGATGCTGGCAGACTCGTCTCAAGCCGCCGTAGAATTGGCGGAGTTCCTGAAAGCCCTCCAACAGTTCGCGCCCGGGGCCATCCCAGCCCAGGACGCCGGCAAGGACCTCACCGCCTGGCCCCTGGCTGACCGTGACCGTGCCACGCTGGCCGCCATCGAGAAGGTCAGCGGGGCGTTCGACGCCGTGGCGATGACCGAGCTGTGGGACGCTGCGCTGAGCGCTCCCGGATGGGCTGGCCCGCCGGTGTGGTTCCATGGCGACTTCCACACCGGCAACCTGCTGACTGTCGACGGCCGCCTCAGCGCGGTCATCGATTTCGGCGAGCTGGGAATCGGCGACCCGGCCTGCGACCTGACGATTGCCTTCACCCTGATGTCGGCCCAAAGCCGGGATGCGTTCCGTGCCGCGCTCGGTGTGGACGACGCCACGTGGCTGCGGGGTCGCGGCTGGGCCCTGGCGACCGGCCTGAACGCCTATATCGCCTACGCTGCTTTCAACCCCCGGGTTGCCGCGCAGACCACCAGACAGATTACTGAGGCACTCATCGGTTGAGCCTTGACGGTTGGCGCCGGGGCAATGGTCCCTTTCTCTGCCAGGTCGTTCAGCTGCACTCGGTGAGGGAAGCATGAGCTGCTCTCCAAGGGACCTGAGTCGAACGAGACTCGAACTTGATCGGCGTTTTCGCAGTTCAGCGGATGTGAAAGCGGCCTTCGTCTGATCCTGTGCTCCGACCAAGGTGCACCGATCGAGATGAAGGCCGTGAAGGTGAGTCTGCTGCCTGGCACCGGTCGCGGGCAGGCGTTCGCGAAAGCGTCACGCCTCCGGGACGACCTATTCGACTGTCCGACCGCTCGCGGGGACGAACTGTTCGAGCTGACCGATGCGTTGCTGTGTGCGGACGGGCCGGTGAGGGCGCCGGTGGACCTGACGCTGGTGGCCGAGCACCGGCGCGGGCACGGCGCCATGTACGACGCGCTGAACAGCGGGAACGTCGATGTGCACCGGCTGCGGCAGGTGCTGGCCGACCTGCCCATGCCGCAGGCCGCCGACGGGCGCCTGGTCCTCGCAGTCGACATCAGCCACTGGCTCCGCCCGGACGCCCCGACCAGCGCCGACCGCCTGTTCTGCCACGTCTACGGCCGCAGCGGCCGGTCCTCGGACCAGTTCATACCCGGCTGGCCGTACTCGTTCATCGCCGCCCTGGAATCGGGCCGGACGTCCTGGTGTCAGCTCCTGGACGCCGTCCGTCTCGGTCCGGACGACGACGTCGCCGAGGTCACCGCCGCCCAGGTCCACCGGGTGGTCGTGGACCTCATCGAGATGGGCCAGTGGCACGTCGGCGACCGCGACATTCTGGTCGCCTTCGACGCTGGCTACGACGCCCCGCGCATGGCCCACCTCCTGTCCGGGCTGCCGGTGGAGGTCCTGGGCCGGATGCGCACGGACCGGGTGATGCGCAAGCCGGTTCCGGTGCCCTGGATCTCCCCTCCGCAAGGCGGGCGGCCTCCGAAGCACGGCAAGGAGTTCCGCTTCGCCAAGCCGGAGACCTGGGGCGAGCCGGACGCGGCCACGGTGCAGGTCACCGACCGGTACGGCCAGCCGGAGCCATGGCCTGGGACCGCATCCACCCCCGCCTGACCACCCGTTCCGCGTGGATCGACCACACGGGCGCACTCCCGGTCATCGAGGGCACGTTGATCCGCCTCCAGGTCGACCGTCTGCCCGGTGGCCACGACCCGCTGCCGATCTGGTTGTGGTCGTCGGCCACCGGCCTGAGCGGCGAGGACGTCGACGTGCGCTGGCAGGCGTTCCTGCGCAGGTTCGACCTGGAGCACACCTTCCGGCTGATGAAACAGACCCTGGGATGGACCCGTCCGAAGCTCCGCACTCCCGAGGCCGGAGACCGATGGACGTGGCTCGTGATCGCCGCCCACACCCAGCTCCGGCTCACCCGCGAAGCCGTGGCGGATCTCCGGCGCCCCTGGGAGAAGCCGACCGAGCCCGCACGACTCACGCCGGCCCGCGTCCGCCGGGGGTTTCGGAACCTCCGCCCACATCTTGCCTGTCCGGCCCGTGCACCGAAACCCTCAACACCCGGACCAGGAAGACCACTTGGATCCAAGCATCGCCGCCCCGCGACTCGCTATGACGTCGGGAAAATGACCAAGCGACCCGAGAGCATCATCGAGCGCGACAGCCTCAGAGGTTAAAAGACAAGCTGAGAGGGCGTTTTGCTGCTTTCTGGCATGATTTGCGGAGAAAACTGGTGAGTGATCGATGGGAATGAAGGGGCATTTGTTGTTCCCGTGATGGATGGGGCCGGGGACGGAGTGTTGCGCTCCCTCTGCTCCTGATTCATCCAAAGACGCGCCGCTTCACTCCCAATGCCCTGAGCAGCCGGACGCACGCTCTGTCCGACGGCGCGCGACCTCCGCTACCCCGGAAACATGAGTGAACGGCGCCGCCGGTACCCCAGTGATCTGTCCGACGCCCGCTGGGCCCTGGTCGAGCCGCTCCTGACGCGATGGCTGGAAGAGAAGGCGCGGCACGGGCTCAACATCGGCACCCCGCCCCGGCACGACCTGCGCGACCTCCGCGACGCAGTGTTGTACGTGGCCCGCACCGGCATCCCGTGGCGCTACCTCCCCCACGACTACCCGCACTGGAACACCGTCTACCACTACTTCGGGCGCTGGGAGAAGGACGGCATCTTCGAGCAGCTCAACGCCCTGCTCCGGCGCCGGGTCCGCGAAGATGAAGGACGCGCACCGGAGCCGACGGTCTGCGTGATCGACAGTCAGAGCGTCAAGACCTCAACCATGTCCCCGCCGCTGACCAGGGAGTCGATGCAGGCAAGAAGATCGTGGGTCGGAAGCGGAGCATCGTGATCGACACGACCGGCCTGCTTCTGACCGTGGTGGTTACCGCTGCGAGCATCCAGGACTCGGTCGCCGGCGAGACCCTGCTCGACCGAATCGCCGCTGGCCACCCCACCATCCGCAAGGGCTGGGCCGACCGCGGCTACCGCGAATACCTCGTCGACCACGCCGCCCGCCTCGGCATCGATCTCGATGTCGTCCGCCGCGCTCCCGGAACCAGGGACTTCACCGTGCTTCCGCGCAGGTGGACAGTGGAACGCACCCTGGGCTGGCTGATACACCACCGCCGCCTGGCCCGGGGCTATGAGGCCCTCCCCGCCCGCTCCACCGGCATGAACTACGTCGCGATGATCGCCCTCATGGCCCGCCGCCTCACCAAAGAATCCACCCCAACCTGGCGAGGCGGTTGAACCATTGCCGGAGCCTCATCTCGATATGCCAAGGCGCCATAGCCGTGACCACCCAATTGGGACCGGCAGCGCCGCAGCGAGTGGTCATCGCCGCGACGCTGAGGTCTCCGGGGACCGCCCGTAGGCCAGAGCGAAAGCATTGCGCACTGCTACGTGTCCGACCGCGTGGAAAGACTCGGGGCGAGAATCTATGTCGTGGAGGCGCATGCTGCGCAATACAACCGCGACCGCCACAGTGGTGCCGCTCCCCAGCTCAGCCAGCTCTTCGCGGATTCCGGTTTCGAGCGCGGTTTGATAGGTGGCTATCTCTGACTGACTGAAAGCTTCCCGCCTGTCTATGTCCAGATGGGTGGCTACCTGGAACGTGATGCCCTCCTCCCAGGGCTCGAAGTCCACGGTGACCACTGCCCAATCGTGGGGGTGACCGGTATGAAACGCATATGTAGCTCGGACACCCCGGATGGGACGGGGAGGGAACGTTCTGGCCTTGGAGTCCACGCGACCACGGTAGTCGGAGGAGTGACGGAAACGGCCTCTGCCTGCATCTTGCTGATCGAACCAGCGACATGACTACTTGTGTGACACCTACCGTCCTTCCGCTCGCCTGGGACGAAGCATCGGGAGAAAACGCCCTCTGAGTAGGCCCCTGCCAGCACCTGGCCCAGGAGGGCCTTGGCGTCCGTCAGGCCGGCGTCGGGCCGCGTCAACTGATGAACACGAGCCGGAGTCAGCCGTGTCCAGCCGATGATTGCCGATTCAGGAAACGTGCGGCTGCCTCGATCGCTTCACTCTTGAGCTTTGCGACGGGTACTCCCCAGTTCTCGTCCCAGTCGTCGAGGTTGTACGCACACACGACGAGCGAATGCAGCTCGTCGGGGTAATCGAGGTCCCAGGCGACGTCACGCCAGATCCGGAAAGCGCCGGCCGCAGCGTCGAGGGAACCGTCCACCATTTGACCAGCGAGCCAGTAGGCCAGGGCCCACCTCGCTGCCCGGGCATCGGCGGGAACGTCGACGTCGAGCCCCAGCTCGTACAGCACCCGCTCGAAGAGGTCCGGCGCCTCGAGCTCTTCATTGCGCCCAAGGCCGGCCAGCATCGCAAGGGACTCGCTCTCGACCCCTGCAAGCAGTGCGTCCAGACCGGCCTGAATGAGCGTTTCGGACCCGACGTATCCGCCGAACGCCCGCTCGTGCGCGAGACGGCTCAGCTCCTTGAGCGCCTCATCATGAGTCACCGGGCCTCCTGTCGGCGGGACTGAACCGCAGCCTCCTATAGCCGCGACAACTGACTTCCTACCCCAGGCGATCGGTGCCGGCCTGCTGCCTTCAGCTGGCCAAGCAGGGACACCGACGTGAGTTTACGGGGCCGGTATGACTACCCACTCCCCCGAGTTACCGTCATCCGGATCCTGCACGGCGGCCAGCACGCCGGCGCTATCAACAAACCATGATCAAGACGATTGCCCGCGCCCTCACGGCCGCAGCCCTCGCCCTTCTGCCGCTGGCCACGACTACCCCCGCTCAAGCCGCTGAGACACTCAGCCTCCACGACGGCATCGAAGCCCTCCCCCAGGCCGCCGAATCCCGAGACGGCTACGAGCGCACCAAGTTCAAGCACTGGATCGACGAGGACAAGGACGGCTGCAACACCAGGGCGGAAGTCCTCCTCGCCGAAGCCGTCACCCAGCCCACCCTCGGCACCGGCTGCAAAATCACCGGCGGAACCTGGCGCTCCTACTACGACGACACCACCGTCCAGGGGCCGTCCGGCCTCGACATCGACCACATGGTGCCCCTGGCCGAAGCCTGGGACTCCGGCGCCTCCCAATGGACCGCCGCCCGCCGCCAGGCCTACGCCAACGACCTCGGCGCCGAACGCTCCCTGGTCGCCGTCACCGCCAAGAGCAACCGCTCCAAAGCCGACCAGGACCCCGCCCAGTGGATGCCGCCGACCGCCGACGCCCAGTGCACCTACCTGTCCGACTGGGTGAGCACCAAGCTCCGCTGGTCACTGACCGTCGACCGCGCTGAGCGCGACACCCTGCGCCGGCTCGCCGCCGGCTGCGAGAACACCGACGTGGAGTTCGAGCGGGTGTAGCACGCGGAGTTGGGCGCAGCGGCCTTCCCGCTGCAAGGTCGGGACATGGTGGTGCGCCGCAGGGCAGGCCCCTGCGGCGCACCACTCCCGACAGACGCTCGGCTCCTGCGTGCCGACGTACGGAATAGTGGAGCTGGACTTCGAGTCGTTGCCCGCACAGTTGGAAGCTTCTGGGCGGCGGTAATGTCAACAGGTCACATCGGGCGATGGATCACGTGAACGGGGTGAGCGCTATGGACGGAGATGGCAGTGGGGGCGGCCATCATCATCACCATGGCGGTGCTTCCGACAACGGGGACGGTGGAGGCGGGGGCTCCTCCGGCCTCTGGGTGTTCCTTGCCTCGGTCGTGACTGCGATCGTCATGTTCGTCTGGGCCCACCACTGATCACAGGTTGCGGGCAGAGGAGCGCGACCCGCAGCTGATCGAAACCGTCCGTCTCTGGCTCGGCCGAGTCAGGCGGCCCGACGCAGCAGCACCACGACCGAGGCGTCGTCCCGGTAGCCGTCGTCATCGGTCTCTGCTGCGGCGACCAGCGCGTCCGCCAGTGCCTGCGGCTTCCGTGGCTGCGGCATCAGGTTCTCGCCGGCCAGGTGCAGCACATCAAACGCGACGAAATGAGCAGGTGCCTCGCGGATCTCGCGAGCAACCGTGGCAGCGGTGCGGTTGAGCCGGCGCTGCAGCCGGTCGAAGGCCAGCCGGCCCTCATGCCAGACCACCAGCTCGCCATCAAGGAGAACCCCGCTGTCGGGCAGGTCCCGTTCCGCGGCCGCCGCGATGTCGCCGAACGCCACCGTCAACGCGGTGCCTCGCCGCGAGCGCAACTCCACCCGGCCGTCCGGATGGCGGGCGAGCAGGCACCGATACCCGTCCCACTTGCCCTCGTAGGCCACCCCGGCCAACGGAAGCACATCGACTGGCACCGCCAACATCGGCTCGGGAACCCGCATACCTCACCCCTACCCCTGCCAGTACTGATGGCACGGCACGCCGGGCCAGATGCCCAGGCAGGCCACCAGCCGGTCGCCACAGTGCAGGGCTGTAGCAGCGTGAGCGCCTGGCCAAGTTCGCCCCGCGGGTGCAGCACCCGAAGTCGACTGGCCCGCGCTGCGCATCTCCTCGGCCGGGCCCATGGCGGGAATGGCCGATGGTCCCACGCCATGGCCGATGCGCCTGCCTGGATCAGGGAGCATCCATCGGTCGGACAGCTGTACATCGGCCAGATGACCGCTCACGGCGCTCCGGCGAGCCTGCCTCTCCACGCGGATACCCAGCTTGCTTCCGCCCCGGATACCCCGGGTACGACGCAGTACAGCGGATACCCGAATGCTTACCTCCACCCGGATACCCGCAGGTGAGCAGGGTTTATTCGCTGCGCGTCGGACGCGGCATCACAGCGCCGCAGCGCATCGGCCACCCCGCCGTGCGCTGCACACCGCACCAGAGCGAAGCGAGCGGATCCCCCCCGGTGGCCAGGCGGGTCGGATACCGAATGCTTACCCGCGCTGTGTCCGAAGTCGGACGGGTGACTCGGTCAGCCAGACCTCGATCGGCCATGCCCAGCGTGATGGCCGATCGCTCAATATCGGTCATGGCCGGTGGCCGATACTCGGCTGCGGCCTCCGGATCGGCCATCGGCCACCGCTTCGAGGGCAGTTCCACCATGGCCGATCCAGCAGCGATGACCGGTCAGCAGCCACGCAGACGCTCCAACCAGCCCCGTACGCGCGAGCGCGATGGGGGTGCGGCGGTGGGCGGGTAGGACGGGGGCGGCGGGATGGCCGGACCGCTGCGCCCTTCGGGAAGAGCTCGAAGTCGACATAGCCGAGGAACATCCCCGAGGACGTGTCCGCGCAGATCCACTCCCCCACCTTGCAACGCACAGCGACCCTGACCTTCGCTGACCCCGCCCCCCGACTTCGCGGCCGAGCGGAGCTGCGTCGGTGGGTAACTGGGTCGGTTGACCGGCGGGTACATCAGCCTGCGCCATGCGCAGAGCGGGTACCCAGATGCTTACCCTCTTCAAATACCCGCAGGTGCGCCGCAGTGCGAGGTGTAGACATGGAGGTATCCGTGCGCGGGTGCGTGGCCGATCGAGTGGCCGACTCCGATACTTCGGCCATCGGCCATCGGCCGCGGGTGGGTCGGCCATGGCCGATCCGGTGGAAGCTTGTCGGCCAATCGGCCACGGCCCGCTGTCACAGCTGTGGCGTACGCGGGCCGTGGCCGATGCCGTGGGCGTCGACGTGCCGACCGGTCAAGTGCGGTGGGTAACCGACCTCAAGTGCGAGCGGCCCTGCTGTCTCTCGCGAGCGGCCTTGACTTCCTTGGCTGCGGAGACCGCGCGCTGCCCCGTGCGCGCAGCTACACCCAGCCGACGAGCAGCCTCTGCACCGGACAGCGTCTTGCCGACGGCCTCCGCCTCGATCAGCCACTGCACCACCAGCTCGGTCCGCTGCGCCTCGGGATCAACCTCTTGCTGCTGTGGTTGCGGCTTTCGCGCCGTGGCCTCACCGGTGTCCTGCGCGTCGGTCTCCCACCGTTCAGGCTGGCCGGTGGTGTCTGGCACGCGCGCTGGCGGGATCGTCGACGGTCGGGCGGTAGACGCAGCGTCGGCCTGTACGGCCGCGCCTTGTCCGGTGGCCGAGGAGACCGGATGGTGCGCAGGCTGTCCGCCGGTGGCCGATGCTGTGGCCACCGGTTCCGGAAGGGGGCCGGTAGGGGCCGACGCGGCGCTGTTGGCCGATCCGTGGTCGGCCACGCTGCTGTACGTGGGCTGACTGGTACCGGCCGCCTGCCACTGCTCAGGCTCCGGCTTGGGCTCGGGGTCGACCACGTCCATGGCCTTCGGCGCGGCGGGGTGTTCCCGGCGCAGCTCTTGCAGGGCGGGACGGAGCGTGCCTTCGGGGAGCGGGCCGCCTGTCTCTGGGTCGGTGATGCCGATGTCGGCGAGGTGCAGGGCGAATTGCCGGGAGTTGGGGTGGCTGCCGTGCAGCGCGAGGTAGGTGCGGAAGGCGTCGGCGAGATCAGCGGTGCCGACTACCCGCTCGTGCGTCTCCCGCGGGCTGAGGCCTACGGGCGCTGGGCTAGTCTCCTCGCCCCGGCGACCAGCCAGCTCGGCGGTGTCTTCGGATGCGCCGGGCGTGTGCTGGTGGTTATCAGCCGACGCCAGCTCGGCGGGAGCCGGGTCCGCCAGGGCCTCGATCGGAGCCTCGATGCCCGCGGCGGCGAGGCCAGCCGGCGCGGTCTTCACCAGCGGTACCCCGTACCGGGCGAGCCGCAACGGCATCAGGGACTCCACGGGAGCCTTACGACGCCAGCCTCGCCCGAAGCGCGAACGCAGACGTGCCTGGTACACCAGCCGTTCCTGCTCCAGTTTGATCACCGCGTCGTAGGACCGCAGTTCCCACAGCTTCATCCGCCGCCACAACAGGAACGTCGGGACCGGCGACAGCAGCCAGCGCGTGAGGCGCACACCCTCCATGTGCTTGTCCGCCGTGATGTCGGCGATCCGCCCGACGGCGTGCCGGGCGGCCTCCACGGCCACGACGAACAGCAGCGGGATGACCGCGTGCATCCCGACGCCCAGCGCGTCCGGCCAGGCCGCCGCGGCATTGAACGCCACCGTCGCGACAGTCAGCAGCCACGCTGTCTGGCGCAGCAGCGGGAACGGGATTCGGAGCCAGGTGAGGAGCAGATCGAGCGCCAGCAGGACCACGATTCCGGCGTCGATGCCGATCGGGAAGAAGTATGCGAAGTCGCCGAAGCCCTTCTTCTCGGCCAGTTCGCGCACCGCGGTGTACGAGCCGGCGAACCCGATGGCCGCGATTACAGCGGCTCCGGCGATCACGACCGAGATCAGGATGCGGTGGGCCCGCGTAAGGGTCTTTTGCTGCGTTGTCTTCCCCGCGGACACGTGCTGCTGCCCCTCCTGCTGCTGTCTCGTTGTTGAGCGGCTTTCACACTCTCACGTGCATCGTGAGGCGTGTCGGCCCCGGCCCTGGCGATCGTCCAGGGCAATGAATGAAGCGGGCCCGTACTGGGGCCGCCCTTTGAGGTGAGCCACCCAAATTTGGGTGACTGCCCTACGTGCTCGCGAGCGCGGTCTGCGCGGTCTGCACCGACGATGGTTCCGGCAAGACGTGTCGGCCGGGGCCGTAATGTCCCGTCGGCCTGAGCGGGCGGGCGCCAGACCTGCCTCACAACATGGGCCCCAGCAGCTCGTAGCTGCTGGGCCCCACATCGATCCGTCGCCTTGGTCGGTAGCCGCCTGAAGGGCTACCGCGCTACGGGGTACTGCTCCCCCAACAGTTCAAGGAGGCGGTGAATCTCCTGCTCGGGCATCAGCCGTGTCGCAGCGGCAGCAACGGATCGCGCATCTCGCCAGTTGATCGCGTCGATCTCAGAGGGTTCCTCCGCGGATCCACCATCTGCTGCGGCACTACGTGCTGCCGGCACGGGAGCAGCGTCGGACTCCCCTGGTGCCTCGGTGATAACGGCGTTATCACCTGCTGTCCTTGCAACACCGACATGATCGTCGGTGGCTGGAGCGATAACGCCGTTATCACCCTGCGCCGGTACGACCGCCGGACCGGACTCCTTGACGGCTCCACCACCAGCTGGCCCAGGGGCCGGAGCCGTACGGCGGCCGACCGCCTTGCTTGCCGCGGTTTCACGGCGCTCGTCGGCCTTTTCCCTCTGAGCGGCGGGATCGAGGCCTGCCAGGCCCCGGACGTGCTCCACCTTCCGGGCACCTGTCTCAAGATCAGCTTGCAGGGCAGGGTCCAGCTTCAACAGAGACAGGCGCTGTGAGATGAATGCCTGTGTCACACCCAGCCGTTGCGCCGCTTTCCGCTGCGACCCGTAGTGCTCGACAAGCTTCTCCAGAGCAGCGGCCTCCTCCAGGTCGGAGAGGTTCTCCCGCTGGAGGTTGGCGACGAAGGCGGCTTCCAGGAGCTTTTCGTCGGTGGCGACGAAGTCGTCGTTGACGGTGTATTTGATGGTCTCGAAGCCGGCCTCGTGGGCGGCAGCGTGTCGGCGGTGCCCGTCGACGACCACATATTCGGCGCCCGGCTCCAGGTCCTTCGCACGGTCGGGGCGTGTGCGGAGGTAGGCCTCGACGGTTGCGACGGTGATGGCCTGGACCAGGCCGATTTCCTTGAGGGTCGTGACCAGGTCGGTGACGTCGCCGACCTTCTCACGGGGGTTGTCAGGGTTCTCGCTGATGAGCTTCAGCGGAAGCTCCGGGCGGGTGGCTTCCCCGGTTCCCGCGGTAGGTGCCTCGGTGGCAGCGGCGATCGCTTGGCGGCGTGCGCTGACCTGAGAGGCGTGGGAGAACGATGAAGAGACCGCGAGCCGGTCACGTGCGCGGCTCATGCGATCTCCCTCGCCAGGGCCCGCATGTTGGCAGCCTGCTCGCTGGTGGGGGAGTAGGACAGCAAGGGCTGCTTCATGCGCACTGCTTCGCGCTGCTCACGGCGGTCGGGGATCACACCGACGACGCGTGGATCCTTTATGGCCTTCCATTGCTCGAGGGAGGAGGTGGCGATGTATCCGCGGCGGCCGTCGTAGAGGTTGACGATGATGCCGAGGTAGTCGAGCTCGAGCTTCATGTCGGCGCGCAGGTCCTCGATCTGGGTGACGAGGAGGTCGTAGGCGTCGGCGGAGCTGTCTTCTGCCTGGACGACGATGCAGACCCCGGACTTGCCGACGGCTTCGTCTTCGCGGCGGCGGCCGTAGTAGACGGCGGCGTCCATGCTCATGCCGAGGCTGGGCGGGCAGTCGACGATGACAACGTCGTAGTCACCCTCGACGCATTCGAGGGCGCGTTCCAGGGCCGCTTCGCGCATACGGACGCGGGACAGCCGTACGTCGAGCAGGAAGGCGTCGGCGCATGCCGGCAGGAGGTGCAGGCGGCCGCCGAAGCGATCGTCATCGACGGAGACGATCAGTTCGCTGAGGTCGCCCTTGGCTTCGCCGGCCATGTGGTTGGCGAGGCTGTCGCCCTCGATGGGCAGGGGAGCGTGGCCGAGTTGCTTGGTGAGGTGCCCTTGGGGATCGAAGTCGACCAGGAGGACTCGCAGCCCCATGCCCGTGAGGTCTTCCAGTTCGGCGTCGACGCCGGTTTCGGTCATCTGGCGTGCGGTGCGGACCGGGCAGAGCTGGTTGGGATCTTCAGCGAAGGCCTCACCAACGCCGGCGGCGATTGCTGTCTTGCCCACGCCGCCCTTCTGGTTACAGACGACCTTGCGTTGGACGACGGCCGGACGGGCGATTGTGGGGGAGGGGTTGATGTCCAGCCACAGGCGCACAGCCTGTGCCAGGCCTTGGGTGATGGAGACCCCGCGGGCCTTCACTTCCCCGCGGAACTGGTCCCATTGGCCTTCAGGCAGCCACGTCGAGAAGGACTCCGCTCCACTGGTGTCCATGGTCGGAGGGTTGGCCCCGAGTCCGCGCCAGGTGGCGATGCCCTCGGCGACGGCGTCTTGGATGTCGATGCCGAGCTGGGCTGTGCGGACCTTCAGGTCTTGCCGGAGCGCGGCTGTCAGTTTGGATACGACCTTTTCGCGGCCGCCTTGAGGTGACGTCATGGAGAGAACCTTACTAACGTCGTAGATCAATATCTGCATCCAGACGTTAGTGTCTGCCAATTATGCCCGGACGGACCATCACAACAGCGCCCAATCAGGCCTGAAGCACCCAACCCCAACGCCGCCCTCACCCGCGGCACCAAGTCCTACCGCACGCCCATGCCAGGCGACGCCCTGCCTGACAGCTACGAAGGCAAGCGCAAGCTGATGGGTGATAACGCCGTTATCACTCCAGCCATCGGGGCAGCCTGCACCTGCCAAGCACCCGCGGGCCTCTGAGAGCCGGTGACGCTGAGACCGAGACCGACGCGGCAGACACATCCCACCGACGGACAGACAGCCACTGCGTACAGCTGCTGACAGTTGTTGCCGAGGTGATGACGACCTTCCCCAGGCTCTAGCGGAGGCACACACCGCCGCCCCAGAGGCCCAACCTCCCCGCCGTCCTTGCGGCCGCCTTCGGCCGGAATTCCGAAGGCGGCACGGTGGACTCCGCATAGCCGCTCAAGCCCGCAGGCGACCGAGGAGAGAGAACCTCGGTGATAACGCCGTTATCACCAGCAGGCCAACCGCCGCTCAGCCGCAGCGTGAAAGCGGACTCCTGGAGCCGACAGCGAGGTCTACGCGAATGAGGCCAGCTGTGACTGAGTTCTTCAGATGGCCCGTGAGCGGGTGAGTTGGCCCGGCTGAGCGTCGTAGTCGGCCTGTGCGTGTTCAATCGTGGGTAAGTGCGTGTTTCTGATCCATCGCACCAGTTATGCGACATCCCGCGGGTTCGTCCTGGCTTTCATCTCCCGTTGCCGCAGGTCAGCCCGGCAGGCGGGAGCGATGGATCCGCATAGATCATGATGGACCTTCGGGATTCCTGAAGAACCATCATGATCCCTCCATAGACGCACAGGCCGAGGGCGACGGGGTGCCTGGTAAGGCCCCATGCCGAGGAACCGAGGGGCACGGCGAACTCGCGGGATGTTGCACACGGCGGGGGCGATGACGGCAGCCCGCGGATGCCGCTGATGTCGGCTATCACCAAGGACCTGATGCTGCGCGGCTTCGCCACGCTGCACACCCCGGACCAGATCGAGGAGTGGAACGCGCGGTTCGGCCCGTGGCTGCGGGAGGGACGCAACGTGTTCCTGCACACGGTCGTCGAGGGCGGCACCGGTCAGCTCCCGGCGGCGTGCGCCGCCCTGCTCGACCGCACGTACAGCAGCACGATGCTGGTGCGCATGAGCTGAGCGGCATCGCAGTACGGCGGTGGCGTCCCGGGCGCGGTCCGAGGCAGCCACCGTGTTTTCGTGAGTGGACACGAGGAAGGGAATCCCGTCGTGGTGACAGGAGACGTGAAGGTGCTGGACCATCGGGCGCTCAACCGGAGCCTACTGGCCCGGCAGTTGCTGCTGGAGCGGTCCGCGATGCCAGCGGGGCGGGCGGTCGCGCACCTGGTGGGCATGCAGGCACAGGCGCCGAACCCGCCCTACATCGGCCTGTGGACGCGGCTCGCCGGCTTCCGCATCGAGGACCTGGCCTCCCTCGTCAGGAACCGCGAGGTGGTCCGGGTGGGTCTGATGCGCGGCACGATCCACCTGGTCACGGCGGACGACTGCGTCGCACTGCGCCCCGTCCTGCAGGGCGCCCTGCGGCAGGGGCTGAAGGGCGCCTTCGGGCGCAAGCTCGAAGGGCTCGACGTCGAGAAGGTGGCCGAGCTGGGCCGCGAGCTGGTCGAGCGGGAGCCGCTCACGCTGGGCGGCCTGGGCACCCTGCTCGCCGAGCGGTGGCCGGACCGGGACCCCTTCGCCCTCGCCAACGCCGTGCGCAACCTGGTACCGCTCGTGCAGGTGCCGCCGCGCGGGCTGTGGGGCGAGAGCGGGCAGGCCGTGCACACCAGCGCCGAGGCGTGGCTCGGCCGGCCCGTCGCCGGGCTGGCGGCACCGGACCTGATGGTCGAGCGCTACCTGGCGGCCTTCGGGCCGGCCACGGTCAAGGACATCCAGGTCTGGTCCGGCATGACCCGGCTCGCCGACGCGGTGAACCGGCTCCGGCCGCGGCTGGCGGTCTTCCGTGACGAGAACGGCCGCGAACTGCTCGACCTGCCGGAGGCCCCCCGCCCCGACGCGGACACCCCCGCCCCGGTGCGCTTCCTGCCGGAGTTCGACAACATCCTGCTCTCCCACGCCGACCGCGCCCGCATCCTCACCGAGGAGCAGCGCAAGCTCGTCTTCACGCGGAACGGGCTGATCAGGTCGACGTTCCTGGTGGACGGGTTCGTGGCGGGCGTGTGGCGCGTCGAGCAGACGCGCGGTGCCGCCGTCCTCGTCCTGGAGCCCTTCGGTACCCTGCGTGCCGGGGACCGCGCCGCGCTCACCGAGGAGGGCGGCCGGCTGCTCGCGTTCGCCACGGCCTCCGCCGCCTCGCGCGAAGTCCGCTTCGCCTGATGCCCGGCCATGCGCACGGCGTGTGCAACATCCCGCGAGTTCGCCGTGCCCCTCGGTTCCTCGGCATGGGGCCTTACCAGGCACCCCGTCGCCCTCGGCCTGTGCGTCTATGGAGGGATCATGATGGTTCTTCAGGAATCCCGAAGGTCCATCATGATCTATGCGGATCCATCGCTCCCGCCTGCCGGGCTGACCTGCGGCAACGGGAGATGAAAGCCAGGACGAACCCGCGGGATGTCGCATAACTGGTGCGATGGATCAGAAACACGCACTTACCCACGATTGAACACGCACAGGCCGACTACGACGCTCAGCCGGGCCAACTCACCCGCTCACGGGCCATCTGAAGAACTCAGTCACATTACGTCGCAAAGATGCCCTGGCAGCGCCACAGACCCTCACCCGTGGCACTAAACCGCCTGTGCGGAGATCTGACGCCCTGGCAGGCACGTCAAGGTCGGGCCATACCAACCGCTTCGAGTTCGGCCGCGCATGGCGCCGTTCTGGCGGTCACCTTTTGGATGATGAGGACGAAAATTACCGTTTCAGCCACTAGTTGCCCCGCGCGAGTTGGCCCGTGTGCAGCCCCTGTGGGGGGTAGCAGTGCGGGTCGACTCGCCCCGCATCGAGGGCTCGATTCTCTGTGCGTGCACCTAAAACGCACGAAGGCCCGTGCCGCTGCATCGTCCGCAGTGGCACGGGCCTTCGTGGGTCTCAGTGCGCCCAGATCGTCGGCATCCGGTTCGCCTACGCCGTCGCGGCACCCGCCCCTTCGACGGCGGCCGCCAAGAGCACAGCGACGTCGGTCTCGTACGGGTCGTTGTAGGCGGCGTGGTCGCTGACGTCGAACGGCGCGTCCTTCGCGGTGACGGTGAAGCCGGGGATTACGGTGGCTGCCTTGCCCTCCAGCTCGGTGTTGATGCGGCCGGCGTCGCGGGAGGCGAGCCAGGTCTGGGTGTAGGGCCCGAGGCGGAGCAGCGTGTAGCAGGTGCCGTCGCTGCGTCGGGCTTCGACGTGGACGCCGTAGTGAGCGGGGGCCATGGCGACGTCGTCGGGAAGGGGCAGGCCCGCGGCGGCGTGGGTGAGCATGGCGTAGGCCGGCTGCCAGACGCCGAGGATCGCGGCCGTCTCGCAGCGCAGCCAGCCCTTGTCGGTGTAGCCGAGGCGGTGGCCGTGGAGGTAGGCCGCGGCGTGCGGGGTGTCGGGGTGTCGGGGTGGGCCAGGGAGACGGCGATCAGGTCGGGGCCGTGATCGTCGCCGGAACGGGGGCGCGCGCGTTCGATGAACGGGCCGACCCTCACGGCGACGTCTTGGGCGCAGCCGGGCGTCCAGAGCTCTGCGTGGCGCACTGCGGCGAGCATCGCGCGGAACGCGTCGACGACGGCCTGGTCCTCGGCAGATAGGGCGCTGAGGGCGTTGCCGCAGCGGCGGAACATACGACGGATCATCAGGCGGTCTCCTGCTTGGTGTCGGGGCCGGCGGGCGTCTTGAGGACGCGTGGCAGATGGACGTGGAGGTGCTCGACTTCGACCTCGCGGCCGCAGTCCCGGAGCGCTCGGGCCAGGAGCTCCGTAAGGCCGCTGGCGCGGTGCCGGCCGCCTGTTCTCTCGCCTATTTCGAACTGTTGCTTCCGACTGCAATCGATCATGGTGCGGTCTGCCACGGCCCGTACCGCTGAGGCAGGTCGCGCCAAGGAGCCCCAGTCCGCAGCCGCCACAACACACCATTGACCACCTACTGTCGGCGATCACGCCATGGACGGCCCCGCCCGTCCGCCTGCGGCAACAAGGGCTCTATCCGCTCCCACGCCGCGTCCGTCACCTCGCTTTGACCTGCCACAAGACCGATTATTGGACCGGCTATAGGGTCCTCCCTGTGGCGAATCATCAGGACGAGACCAGAGCGGCCTACGACGGAGTCGTTGAGCTGTACGCATCGCTGTTCGCAGACCGGCTGGAGACGCAGCCGTTCGCCCGGGCCATGATCGGCACTTTCGCCGAACTGGTGCGCGCGACGGGCAACCTGCGGGCAGCGGACGTTGGATGCGGGCCCGGACATCTGACGGCCATGCTTCACGAACTGGGCCTGGACGCTTTCGGACTCGACCTTTCCCACGGCATGGTCGACCACGCCCGGCGGGCCCATCCTGCGCTGCGCTTCCAGGAGGCGCGGATGGAGTCCTTGCCGATCGAGGACGGTGTGCTCGGCGGCGTACTGGCCCACTACTCAATGATCCACACCCCACCGGGGGAACTGCCTGAGCTGCTCGCCGAGCAGGTCCGCGTCCTGGCGCCGGGTGGCGTGCTCCTGGTCTCCTTCTTCGGGACCGACGGACCAGAGCCGGTCAAGTTCGACCACAAGGTGGCACCTGCCTACAGCTGGCCGGCGGACCACCTCGCCGAACTGCTGGCCGATGCCGGACTCGTTCCTTTCGCTCGGCTGCTCCACGACCCGGCCTCCGAACGGGGCTTTCTCGACGCCCACCTGCTGGCCCGCCGCCCATAGGTCCATCCGTCCGGCTGGCGGGCTGGCTCCATCCGCTCGTCGCGCGCGTCAGGTGGTGCTGGTGGGCAGGCTCCGGACGGGGCTGCGGCGGGTGGTGTTGTCGGTGCGCCGGTCCAGCTCTGTGCGGAGTTCGTGGATGACCTGGGCATAGACGGCGACGTGCTCGCGGAGCTGGTCGTTGTCCTCTCGCAATGCGTGGGCGGTGGCTTCGGCGTCGACGGCGCGTGCGTGGAGGTGCTGGAAGGCTGGCGGGATGCCGTTCGCCTCGGTCTTTCGGCGGGCGAATTCTTCTTTCAGGTCAACATGCTTGTGCGTCAGGACCCAGCGCTTGACGCCTGCCTCGGCGGCGAGTTGCAGCGTGGTGAGCGCCCCGGTGGACCGGGTCGGCCGGCCGTCGAGCAGCCGCTGGATCGCCGCCGTGATGGCGTCGCGTTCGGTATCGCGGTCAGTCATCGTGGGGTTCTCCGCTGTTGGCGTGGGCGGTGACGATGCGCTCCAGGCGGTCGAGCTCGTGCTGTTCGCGGACGTGTCGGAAGGCGGGAGCCAGCGGATCGTCGACGAGCGGCCGTAGCTGCTCGATCTGGACGTGAACCTGTTCGATGTCGCGATCGGTCCGCGCGATGTTGACGCAGTTCGGGCGGCAGTCGTCGAGGTCGGGGGTGCGGCGGGTGCTGTCCTCCTCGCTGCGGAGGCGGCAGGCTGCCCGCTTCGGGTCGAGGACGCAGGTCATGCCCTTGCCGGGGAAGATCTGCAAGTCGGGGTTGGCGAGCATGGCGTTGGCATGGCGCTTGGTTCGCAGGACTCGGCCGGCGAAGCGGGTGGCGGCCTGGACGCGGTGTCGATAGGTCTCGGCTGCTGGGCCACTGACCAGCTCGCCTTCACGCAGCCTTTGGTGGGCGTCGGCGAGGGTGTCCAGCCGGGCCAGCCAGTCCTCGAACGCCAGGTCGTCGGGGAAGCCCGAGGCATAGTTTCCGGCGTAGCCGAGGGTCATCTGGACGCGCAGGTGCCCGTACTGGATGGCGGCGGCGACCAGGCCCCGCGGCCGGCGGACGATGAACCAGGCCAGAGTGCGGCGCAGGCGCCCGGAGAAAATGACCGGGTGGACCGGGTCGGGCGGGATGCCGTCGCCGCGGCCACGCTCGGTGCAGTAGGTCTCGACCCAGGCCAGGAACTCGGCGAGGTCGTGGTTGATCCGGGTCTCCGACCGGGAGCCGCCGACGCGGCTGCGCAGCATGGCCGCGCCGTCGCGGCCGTCGGTGAACAGCGTCGCCGGGAACAGCCAGGTGCTCGTGTGCAGCCGTTCCAGGACGGCGACGGCGGTGGCGACGACCTCGGTCACGACCCACGGGTCGGCCCGAATCTCGCCCTCGGGCCTCTTGTCCCCGGCATCGTCACGGACGCCTTTCCAGTGTCTTCCGCGTAGGAGGACCAGATCGTGGGCCTGGTCGCGCTCGACGCAGCCGCGTTCGAGGCTGAGGGCTTCGCCTGGCCTCATCCCCGAGAGGTAGCTGATCACGATGAAGCAGGCTGTGCTCAGGTGCCGGGTCAGCGGACCGGCCTCGGTG
This sequence comes from Streptomyces sp. P9-2B-2, assembly GCF_030406865.1. Lineage (NCBI taxonomy): Bacteria > Bacillati > Actinomycetota > Actinomycetes > Kitasatosporales > Streptomycetaceae > Streptomyces > Streptomyces sp. P9-2B-2. The sequence goes on from NZ_CP129127.1 coordinate 51,207, forward strand.
TAGTCGATGGTCGCGTCGTGCCAGGGCCGGCCGTCCAACCGCCCGGTGACTGGTGCGTCCAGCGGCGCGCCTTCGATGACGGGCAGCCGTGATTCGGCGAAGACGGCGCGGTTGCTGGGGGCGTCCAGCGCGCCGCGGGCTGTGTCGAGCACTTTCGCCAGGTGCGAGAGGTTGACCCGGAGCGTGCCGTCGTTGTCACGGAAGCCGGGAAGCGGGCGTCCCTGCTCGTGGTAGTCGGCCAGCAAGACCCGGAGGTCGTCGGTCAGCGCGCCCTTCGGGCGCCGCGGTGGCGGGATGTCCCGGCCTCTGCGGCTGCGGCCGCTGCGCTCGCTGAGCACGAGGTGTTCGTCGAACGCCGTGGTGATGTCCGCAGCGAAGGTCTCGACGAACCGCAGGGCCCAGCCCAGCAGCGCCGACATCGTCTCGGGGTGGATGCGGGGAGTGCGGTTCTCTTCGCGGATGGCGCGCCGCTGCTGGAGGATGTCCTGGATGCGCTCGCCGCGCCAGGGCGGTGTTTGCGGCAGCCGGTCGGCCTCGGGCAGTAGGTCCCGGTAGGACCACACCCGGTTCACGATCGAGAGCTGGTCTTCGCGCAGGGCGTGGCTGGACTCGGCGGCTTTGACGTGTGCGGCGTAGTCGTCGAGGTCGGCCAAGGACACCTCGCCGAAGCATGTCCGGCCGCGTCCGTGAAGCCAGTCGGTGAACAGCCGGAGGTTGCGGAACGTGGCGGTGATCGTGGGGATCGCCAGCGTGCGCGGGCGGAAGTAGAAGGTGGAGACTCCGGCGCTGGTGTGGTTGAGCAGCAACCAGATGAGCGTCTTGACCGTATGTAGGAATGGTGCGGTGATGGGGCTGAAGTCGATCGAGAACGCGGTGGTGTGGCCCTCGAAGACGGCGGGTGAAAGGCGCCAGCGCTGGTCGGCGAACACCGACAGCGTGCTGGGGTCGGTGCCGGGGCGCAATGGCCGGTTGAGCAGCACGAGCGTGTCTGGCTCGGGCAGTGGAGCAGGAGAGATGGCCGGGGCGGTGTCCAGGCGGCTCATGTCAGGTCGAGTCCTCGGGTAAGGAACCGCTCGACCAGGGCGCGCTGCTCGGCGGTGATCTCGGCGCGGGTCGTGGCGATCGTCGCGGTCGGGAAGGCGGTGAGCAGGTCGGCCAGTTGCGTGACGGGTCCAGCGAAGCGTTCGGCCCAGCGCAGCGGTGTCATCTCCTGCTTGCGGGCCTCCAGTCCTTCGTGGACGGCGACCAGCACCGGCAGGTGCGACGGAGTCGCGCGGGCGCAGGGGCAGGACAGGCAGAGCAGAAAAGAGGCTCGGCAGGGCTCGCCCGCGGGGGTGTGCGGGCTGGCCAGGTGGTCGGTGCAGCCTCCCAGTACGGTGTCCAGCTTCCCGGCCAGCAGCTTCTTCAGGGTGGCCGGGTCCAGGCCGTGGCGCCGGGCGACGTCCTCGGGCGCGTGGCGGGCTTCGGCGACGTCAGCAGCCGTCAGCACCCGCATGACCTGCGCGGCCCTCGCGCCGGCAAGCTGGTCATCCAGTACGGCCGCGACGACCTTCTGATATTCGGCGAGGTTGCCGCGGTTGCGCGCCAGGTACTCGTTCGCCAGCGTCCGCTCCGTGTGCGCGACCGGCTGCTGATGGCGTTCCAGCCAGCTCATCCGCAGCCGCCGACTGTCGACCACCAGCGGCATCGGGAGACCGTCCTCGCCGAGTGCGTCGGTGCGCAGGTCCGCGTCACGGCCCCAGATGGCCAGGATCGACTTGGGCAGGCCGGTTCGAAACCCACGACCCCGGTCAACTCCGTTGGAACAGTGGAAGACCAGGAGCTGGTCCGTACCGATGTGTGCCCGTGCCGGGCCGGCGAGATCGACCAGCAGCGCGTAGACCCCGAACGGTGTGTGCAGGTCGTGCTGCCGGTGGGTGTTGCGGCCCGGGCCGCCGGGCGCGGTGCCGGAGAGCGAGGTCGGCATGTGCGCGCGGTCCCGGCCGCGGCGCGGCTTCACCAGGTCCACCACCGCGGTCGCGGTGGCCCCGGTGTGCCCGTCGGCGCGGTGATGCGTCGCCGAGGCTGTGGAGATCGTGCTGTAGTTCTGCCCGGTCAGGCAGAGCAGCAGCACCCCGGCCGCGCCGATGTCGGAGTAGGTCAGGTGGAGATCCGCCATCAGTTGGCCGGCCCCGAATGGACGGATGCGGTGGTCGGGCTGCCGGCCCCAGCGGGTGTCCTTACGCGGGACGTCGCCCTGCCGGTCCACGTGGTCCAGCAGTTCGCCGTGCTTCCAGGCGCGCGGTTCGGCTTCGTGGTCGATCCGTCCGGCCCGCCAGCGGGCCAGCAGTTCCCGCCCGGCGAGGATCCGGTCGGCGGCTCGCCGGAGCTGGGTGCGCGCGGCGGTGGCGATGCGGTCGAACTCGGCCGTGGTGTAGCTGGCGGCGGGCGTCGAGTTGCGCTCCAGGCCCTTGCGGGCAAGCCGCGCCAGGAAGTCCTGCCCGGCACCGTCAGGTGCGAACCGCAGCACCGAGCGCAACGTCGGTAGCTCCCGATTCAGGTTCGGCGTGCCGAGCCTGGCCAGCATGAAGCTCTCCAGGTGCGCGGCTCGAAGCTGCGCCGGACTGACGGGCGGGCGGTTCAGCGAGGCCAGGTGCTGGGCAAAGCGGCGCAGCAGCCCGAAGGCGCTCGTGGCCGAAGATGTCGTCCGGCGCCGCCCGGCCGGGGCGGTCGACCCTGCGAACGCGGTCGCCATCCACACCACCAGCTCGCGGGCGACAGGGAAGGCGGCGAAGTCGTAGTCGACCGTCGGGCCGCCGCGCTCTGGGAAGAACCGGACCAGGAACTGTCCGCCGTAGAGGAACAAACGCTGCGGCGCTTGGTATCCGGGCCTCGGCAGCACGGCTGGGCGCCCACCAGCGCGGGTCATGACGGCTGTCCGGCGAGGGGATCGGAGAGCACCTGCGGATGCACCGCGAACATCGACGCCATCAGAGCCGACAACGCGACGCCGTGGGCGTGCTCGATCAGCAGCGTGACGTCCAGGTCGCGGAAGGGCTCCAGGTAGATGTCCATCGTGGTGGTCACGTCGGCGTGCCCCAGCAGCGTCTTGACCAGATACCAGGTGTCGCCGAACTGGGCGCGGAAGTCGCGTACCTCCTCGGCGTTCAGGTGCGCGACCTGCCGCTCGTAGAGCAGCCGACCGACCGAGTACCAGCGCAACGCGAAAGAGTGCCGCATCATGTGTGCGCTCGCCTCGAACGAGGTCAGTCCGGCGCGGGCGACCCGCTCGTTGGCAGTGTCGAAGGTGTGCTGCCAGCCGTGTGCCTCGCGCGGCAGGCCGTCCTCGTTCAGCCAAACCGCCAGTGGTTCCAGTCCGGCGGCGGTCCGGCGGAACAGCCGTTTGCGGGCGCTGGGGTCCAGCGAGTCCAGCGACGCGACCAGCTGGTTGCCGTTGGCGTCGCGCATCTCCAGCCGCCGGTGCCGCGACATGCGCTCGACCAACAGCAGCCGCGGCTGCTGCTCGTAGCGGCCGGCACGCTGGGCGCGGCGGACCGCCGCGGCGCGTTCCCCCTCCTCATAGGCCAGTACGTCGGTCAGCACGCTGCGCGGCTTCCAGAACCGGCGGCCGCGTCCGCCCTTGGCGCAGGCCGCCGCCAGTCGGCAGGTGTAGTAGGTGCGGGCCTCGTCGTCGGCGGGGAGCTCCAGGCGCAGGACACTGGCCCACTCGCTCAGCCGCAGCCCTGTGCCGTAGAGCCCGTCGACGAACGCGCAGTCGCGCTGGCTATTGCGCCCGCGCCATCCGTCGATCTCCCGACCGCTCAGGTCCAGCCCGCGCAGCCCGACATCGACCCAGCGGGCGTAGCCGGCCGGGTCCAGCCACTTCACGTCCTTGCCGCGCACGACGTGCGGACCGGCCGCGAACGACTCCGTGCTCGTGCCTGGGGCAGGGCCAGGAACCTGTCGCCGGGCCACCGGATCGCTCACTCCGAACCGGAACCCGGCCCAGCGGTAGAAAGCGCTGATCGCGACCAGGTCGTCCAGGACCGTCCCACCGGCCACGCGCCGGACGTTGGCCTCGTCGGTCATCCGCCAGAACTTGAACCCGGCGATGTCCTCCTCATCGGCGTCGTGCCAGGCCCGGCTGGTCGCGTCGAGGAACCCCAGCCAGACGGCCACCGCGAAGGCGTACTTCCGCCTGGTGCCCGCGCTCGCGTTGCGCATCCGCGCCGAGGCGAAGAACCCGTTGACCTCCGGCACCGACCAGCCGTCGGACCGCAGCAGAACCGGCTGTCCCGGCTGCGTGCCGTGCGCGTGCGCCCATTCCGCCAGCGTCGGCAAGCCTGCCAGCACCGGATCGGTCGCGTACCACGAAACCTCCCGCCGCGGGTCGCACCAATGGACCTGCCAGCGCGCCAACGGACCGACTTCCACCTCAAGTTCATCGATCATCAACGAGTAACCGTACAGCCACCCAAAGTCACTGAATTCCCAGCAACATCCGGTTGTGGCTAGAGACCGCCGGCACATCCGATGGCGATGCGGCGGGGGCCGGCGGGCAGAGTCGCGTAGTCCGCGAGGTTGTTGAGCAGTTCGCGGGCGCCGGGGGTGTTCAGGACGACGCCCTGGACGCGGGGGTTGAGGCCGTCGAGGTCGAGGATGTCGCGGGCTGCGGCCGGATCGCGGAGCCGGTCGCGGACATCTTCGATCCGGACGGCGGCGGGTGGGACGGGGGAGCCGTCGGGGCCGGTGGGCAGGTGCAGGTAGCCGAAGGAGGTCAGGTGGATCGGGTGGGTCGGGCGCATGAAGGGCGCCTCCATTTCGCTGATGGGGAGCAGGGCGGGGGAGCAGCGCGACCGGCCGGGTAGGTCGGGCGCGGCGCTCCAGGTGGTGCTGCTGGTGGGTTGAGGCGCGAGTGGCGTAGGAGGCGCTCAGGCCGGCCTGTCAGTGGCTGTCGGTCAGGCGCGAAGACCTGGGGGACATCCTTGGCCGGACGTCAGGGCCGGGTGTGGCTGGTCGGGCTACAGGGCGGCGAGGGCCAAGGAGGCCGGCGCTGCGGCGGCCGCGAGCACGAGGAGTGCCAGGGCGGTACGGAGGAGGTCGACCGCCTTGGTGAGGGCCGTGAACTTGGCGACACCCAAGGCCGACAGAACCTTGACGTTGGCGAGGCGGTGATCCTGGGCCATCACCTCGCGGATTTCGTCGTGCGTGAGCTGCGCGAGGTGCGGGAAGCTGCCGGGCGCAGGGGTGAGGGCGGGGCCGGCTCCGCTGAGGCGAGGACGGACCACCCGCAGGAGTAAGTCCGCGGCCACGGCGAGGACGAGGGCGGCCAGGCCGCCGATGACCTTGGTGGCGAGGGGCAGCGGCTTGTCGACGAGGCTGGCGATACCGGCCAGGGCGGCGCCGTCGAAGGCCAGCAGCAGGCTTGCCTTGGAGTCTGTGCGGCTGATCTGGGCGTTCACCGATGCGAGCGTGGCGTCCAGGTTCTTGTCGATGTCGGGGTTGGGTGCCGTGATGGTCATGCGCAGGGTTCCCCAGTCGTGAGCGTGGGCGGCTGCACCGTTGGGGTGCGGCCGCCCACCTGTCTGTGTCGGTTCGTTGGTGCGTCAGAACGGCGGTTCGGCGGCACGCAGGTGCTTGGCCGGGGGAGCGATGTAGGTGGAGGGGGCGGCGGGAGTGCCCTCATATGGGGTGTGGTCCTCACAGCAGGGGCAGGGCGGGTCGTCCAGGCCCTGGCGGCCGAGATTGCCGCTGCCGCCGCATGCGACACAGCAGCCGTCTGCGGCGGGGTCCAGCGCCCAGTTGTGCCCGCAGCGGCGGCAGCGGGCACAGGGGGCGCTGTCGTCGGTGTGGGGGATGGGCAGGTCGTAGTCCTCGACGTCGGCGATCTGACAGCTGGGGCAGAAGCGGGGCGCCGGGCCGGGCGGTACGGGGCCGTCCAGGAGGGCGATGATGTGGGCGCCCAGGTCCCACGCCTCCGCGCTCTCGCGGATGTCCAGGCGGGAGATCCTCGCCTGGATCTCGATGCTCTGGCGCCGGAAGACATTGACGGCGAGCTGCAGCTGCTCCACCTCCTGGGCGGCGATGTCGGCTCGGCGTTTCTCGGCGACGGACCGGTCATGGAGTTCGTGGATCGAGCGGTAGAGCCGACGGAGCTGCTGGCGGAGCTGGGGCCTACGGATGATGAGGAACATGGTGGGGCCCTTCAGGTGGTGATCTGGTCAACGAGGCTGCTGAGCACAGCGAGGCCGTGGTGGATGGAGCGGGTCAGGCCGGTGAAGGAGAGCAAGCCGCCGAAGGAAGCTGAATCCAGCGGCGACGAGCGGGCGGCCGCTGCGCAGCGATTGGCCGCGGATGAGCGGGATGACGACGAGGCCGGGAGCGTGATGGCGCTGACGGACAGGACTATTGCTCAGCCCTCCGCGTCGTCGGCGCCATAGCCGTCGCAGCTGCACCAGGGCTCGTCGGCCGGCAGGTTGCCGTGGTAGACGGTCAGCAGGTCCGCGGCGCTGGTGACTCGGACCCAGGCCGGTCCGGGGCAGCCGTCCGGGCAGGCGGTTCGGGCCTGCCAGTGGTGGTCGTACGGGTCGCCCTCGTCATACCAGCGCACCACCAGTTCCTGTCCGGCCACCGCGAAGATGCCCGTGTCGAAGCCGGCGCCGGGGTCGGGGTCGGGGTGCCAGGTGAAGACGTCGGCCAGGTCCTCTCCGAAGGCCGCCCGGACGGAGGCGAACGGTTCGGGCTGGGCCTGTGCGGACCGCCGCAGCAGCACGCCCATCAGGTCCAGCTCGTCTGCGTAGTACGCCGCGGCGAACCCCTCGTCGTCCTGCAGCTGCTGCACGGTCGGCACACTTGCGTGCTGCCAGGCAACCGTCGGGTCGGGGACCTGCCGGGTGGCCGACCGGCCCCGCTGCCGGTCCTGGCAGGTCTCCAGCGGAGTGCGGCACACAATCGCCACGGCCTTCATGCGGTGGTCGCGGGCCCGGCGGGCCAGCGCCATGCGGTGAATGCGTTCCACGGACGTGGCGTCGATGACGACTGGGAGCTGGCGCCGCAGCCGGGCGTCGAGGGCCGGGTCGAACACCGCTAGGGCGTCGGGGGTGCTGGCCTGGTCGCCGCCGTCGCCGGCGACGAGCTCGCGGAAGGCGTCGAGTTCGAAGCGCCATCCGCGAGGAAACGACCTGGCGATGGTGGACTTGCCGGAGCCGCTCGGGCCGATTAGGGCTACGAGGGCGGGCTGGTGCTGGGTGAACACGGGTCTCCTCAGTGCTTGATGGTGCGCTTGTCGGCCCTGAGCGGGTCAGGGCTGGAGTGCTGCGCCGGTGGCCCACAGGGCGGTCAGGCCGGCGGTGGTGAGGGTGAGCCAGGCGAGGGCGCCGGCCCACAGGCGGTGGCCCATGCCGTCGGGGTCGCGGAGGTCGGCGTAGGTGTCGGCGAGGCGGGCGTGGAGGGTGGTCAGCCATCCGAGGTCGGCGTACCAGCGGCCGCGGCGGTCGACTTCTCCGTCTTTCTCGCCGTCCGGGTGGTGTCGGCCGTGGATCTGGTCGCGGTGGCTGGCGCCTTCGGCTTTGAGTTCGGCGGGGGTTACTGGTGAAGGGGCAGTATTCCGATCCTGCGCTATTCCCCTTGTCGGCCTACTGGCAAAGCGTCTTCATGTCGTCGGATTTCTCCTCGGGTGGGGGCGGGTAACCGGTTGATGTTGCCCGTCCTGCACTTGTGCTCCGTGCGGGTCGGTACGCTCTGCTGTGGAGCTCTGTTCGTCATGTGCGGTGCGGATCACGGGGGTTGGAATGCTGGATCAAGCATTGGTTGCTCTTGCTTCGGCCGGCGGGGCAGCGGTGGCCACGGCCGCTGGGACGGATATCTGGACGGCTTTCCGGGAACGGATGGCCCGCGTCTTCGGCCAGGACGGCTCACCGGGAAGCCGCATTGCTCTGGAACGTCTGGATCGGTCGGCGGCGGACCTGGACAGTGTCGGCGCCCAGGAGACCGAACGGATACGTGCCGATATGGCGGCCTCCTGGCAGACCCGCCTTCAGGACTGGCTGGAGACTTTGGACGAGGCCGAACGGGCGGAAGCGACCGGTCGGTTGCGCGAGCTGGTGGCCCTGGCAGGCCAGGCCCCTGCTGGAGTCTCGGCCGGGGACGGGGGACTGGCTGTCGGTGGGGACACGAGCATCCGGGCCGATCACGGGTCCGCAGCTGCCGGGGTGATGGGTGACGTGAGCCTGGGAAACCCTTCGCGGCCGGGTCCGGATCGGAGCTGACCGCACCCGGCGCTGAGCAAAGCCCGCGTGTCATTGCAGAGACATCGATCCTGGCCCAGTACGGTTCCGTCGCCGCTCAGTACCTGCGCATCGAGCATTTGGCGCTTCCTGCCGCGCCGCGGACGGCTTTGTCCTGGCCGCACCAGGTGGGGGCGATCCCGGGCCAGGCGGAGTGCTTCCAGCACCGTGGGGCGCTCACTGCTCTGGATTCCGCGATGTTCGCCAGCGGAACAGTAGTACTGGCCGGGGCCGCCGGCACCGGTAAGACACAACTCGCTGCTCGCTACGCCCGCACGGTTCAGCAGGCCAGGATGGTGGACCTGCTGGTATGGGTCACCGCCTCCAGCCGGGAAGCGATCGTCACGGGATATGCGCAAACCGGCACCGACGTTACCGGGGCGGACCCGGGCGATCCCGCACAGGCTGCCACCCGTTTCCTGACCTGGACCCAAACCACCGATCGCAGGTGGCTGATCGTGCTGGACGACCTTGCCGACCCCGCCGACCTGCAAGGCCTATGGCCCGTCGCCCAGCCCGGGTGCCGGGTGCTGATCACCACCCGGCGCCGTGACGCCGCTCTCTTTGGCCAAAAGCGCCGCCGCGTCGATGTCGGCCTGTTCACCCCCGCCGAAGCCACGGGCTACCTCGCCGCGAAACTCGCCGCCCAAGACCGCTCGGACCATCCCGACCAAATCGCGGGGCTCGCCGCGGATCTGGGTCACCTACCCTTGGCGCTGTCCCAGGCTGCCGCTTACCTTCTCGACCTCCATTTGGATTGCGCCGGCTACCGCACGCGGTTGGCCGACCGCCGTCGGGCACTGGCCGATCTGGCTCCTGAGAACAGCGGACTGCCCGATGATCAGCGAGCCACCGTGGCCGCGTCCTGGTCGCTCTCCACCGAGCACGCCGACCGCCTTCGGCCGAGGGGCCTGGCACGCCCTCTGCTACAACTCGCCAGCATGTTGGATCCCAACGGCATTCCCGCCACCGTCCTCACCAGTCCTCCCGCGCTGGCCTATCTGACCGGACACCGCACGCTTTGGGAGAGCGCCGACGCCCTGGATGGGCACTCGCTTGCGGCCAGTGCGGAGGATGCGGCAGACGCGCTGCGGTGCCTACACAGGCTCAGCCTGGTCGACCACACGCCCAACACCCCCCACCAGGCGCTGCGCGTCCACAACCTCGTCCAGCGTGCCACCCGAGAGGCCCTCCCTCGCGACCAGCACGATGCCGTTGCCCGCAGCTGTGCCGCCGCGCTCTACAGCGCTTGGCCGCAGATCGAGCGCGATACCTCTCTCTCCCACACCCTGCGTGCCAATGTTGACGCCTTGACCGGTCACGCCCCAGGTGTGCTGTGGCAGCCAGAGGGCCATCCAGTTCTCTTCCGTACCGGGGACAGCCTCACGGCAAGCGGTCTCGTCGACGCCACGCACGCCTACTGGGAGGGGTTGCTCAGTTCCTCCCGTCATCATCTTGGTCCTGATCATCCCCAGACCCTGGACATCCGTCAGCGCCTTGCCAACGCACAGGCGGATTCAGGGGACGTGGGTGGAGCCATCAGCGCGGCCTTCGAACTACTGGATGACAAAGTGCGGGTGCTCGGTCCCGATCACCGCGCCACTCTGGCCACCCGGATGACCCTCGCCTCTTGGCGAGGGGAATCGGGGGACGCGGCGGGGGCGTTCACGGCGCTTGGTGAGCTACTGGAGGTCCTTTTGCGGGTGCTCGGTCCCGATCACCGCGCCACTCTGGCCACCCGGGTCGTCCTCGCCCGGTGGCGGGGGGAGTCAGGGGATGCTGACGGGGCGGTCAGCGCCTTCGCCGAGGTGTTGGCGGACTCTCTGCGGGTACTGGGCGCCGACCACCCCGACATTTTGACCGCTCGTCAGCACCTCGCCCGATGGCAGGGGGAATCAGGGAATGAGGACGGGGCCGTCAGCCTCTTTACTGACCTGGTGGAGGACTTGCTGCGGGTATTGGGGCCGGACCACCCGAGCACCCTGGCTGCCCGGGCCAACCTTGCCTATTGGCGGGGGCAAACTGGGGACCTGGACGGGTCCGTCACCGCCTACACCGAAGTGCTGGAGGACTTTCTGCGGGTACTGGGGCCCGACCATCCGAGCACCCTGTCTGCCCGGGCCAACCTTGCACATAGGCGGTGGGAAGCTGGGGACGTGGACGGGTCCGTCACCGCCTACACCGAAGTGCTGGACCACTCTCTGCGGGTACTGGGACCCGACCACCCCAACATTCTGACCTACCGCAGCATGCTGGCTCATTGGCAGAGGGAATCGGACGCAGAAGGGGCCCTCGCCGCCCTCACCCACCTGGTGGACGACATGCTGCGGGTACTCGGGCCCGACGATGTGAGAACCCTGGAGGTCCGGTCCTCCCTCGGCCGATGGCAGGGGGAATCGGGGGACGTGGACGGGGCCGTTATCACCTACACCGTCCTTGTGGACGGCTTTCTACGGGTAGTAGGGCCCGACGATGTGAGAACCCTGGAGGCCCGGGCCGCGCTCGGTCGATATCAGTTGGAATCGGGGGACGCGGACGAGGCGGTCATCACTCTCATCGAACATGTGGACGCCCTGCTGCGGGTACTGGGGCCCGACGATGTGAGAACCCTGGAGGCCCGGACCACCCTCGGCCTTGTGCAGGTGCATTGGGGGGGCTCGGACGAGGCGGTCATCGCTTTCACCGAACTTGTGGACGACCTGCTGCGGGTACTAGGTCCCGATCACCCCCTAACTCTAGAAGCGCAAATGATCCTCGCCCAATGGCGAGCGTCCGAATAGCAGTGGTGACCAGCAAGCCGCGTACGAGTCATTCTTGCCCCTTGCTTGCAGCCGATGCGCTTTCCCATTTTCGGCAGAGGGGGCTGGTGGTGCGGCAGACGGGGCAGCGGTAGAGGTACCGGCGCATGATCGTTTTCTCCTGGGCGGGGACGAGCTGGCCCTCCGCGGCGGTGCCGGGAGGGCCAGGAGGTGTGGGTGGATGGGGCGTTGGTGGGTGAGGTCGAAGGGCGAGGCCCCTCTCGGGTTCAGTGCCGAAAGTGACGCTGGGTAGTCCTACGGGGCGGGGGAGTGCCTGATGCAGCCGCGGGTGGCCCAGACTGAGCCGGTGTTGAGCCACCAGGGACCTTGTCGGTGCTGAAGGGCGGGCATTCCGGCCTGTTGCCGGGGTTTGGCTGTTGGCCCGCTCTACCCGCTCGATTGCTGGTCAGCGGCCTGTTGCACCAGCTCGCGTGGTGCTCGGGCCCCGCTCGGGCCCGCTCGGCCGGTGGGCCTTTGAGCGGGGCCGGAGCGGGCGCTGAGCGCCCTGAGAGCGGGGTTTGAGCGGGTCAGGCGGCGCTGTCCTCGACGCTGAGGGCGTCTTCGAGCGCGGGGCGCTTGTAACCCTTCGCATTCTTGAGGTTGTCGACTGCGCCGATGCTGACGACGTTGCCGCAGCCGGCTTTGCGCAGGAGTGCGCCGAGCTGGGTCTTGTCGATGTCCTCGAATTCGCCGTCGTCGCCGATGGCTGCGGCGAGGGTTTCGACGCGGGCGCGGTCGGTGTCCATCTCGTCGAGGGCGGCGAGGCAGGCGCGGACGGCGCGGACTTCGCGGGGTTCGGTGATGCGGGGTTGCCCGGCGGCGTCGCCGGTGAGGGTGCCGGCCTGTTCGCGCATCTGACGGGCGCGCTGGCAGACCTTGGCGAAGTCGGGGAGGCGCAGGAAGTCGGCGCTGAGGATTTCCCAGCGGTGGCCGGTGGCGGCGACGACGACGCCGACGTGGTCTTCGGTGAGGACCGAGGCGTCGGCTCCGGCGTCGGAGGCGAGGTCTCCCAGGCTCATGCGGCTGGAGCGGGAGTCCAGGCAGCGTACGGAGACGCGTACGCCGAAGAGGTCCCGGAAGCCGGTGGGGACTTCTTCGCCGTCGGGGCGCTGGGTGCCGACGACGAGGAAGACGCCGGCGGCCGGTCCGGCCCGCAGCAGGTTCTTGAGCTTCTCCAGGGCTCGTTCGCGGCGCTTGGGTGGCAGGGCGAGCAGGTAGAGCTGGAGTTCGTCGATGACGGCCAGCAGGACGGGCAGGCCGTGCTTGCGGGCGAGTTCGGGGGTCAGGCGCCCGTCGGGGACCAGGTGCACGTCGACGGTCTTGAGGTCGGCGTAGCGGGTGTTCATGTCCTCGACGAGTTCTTCGAGGAGGTCCTCGAAGGCGGTCAGGCCGGCTTCGTTGGTGCCTTCGGTGAAGCGGTGCGCGACCGAGGCGACTGACTCCCAGTCCGTGCCTCCTTTGCCGTTGGCGAGGTAGAGCCGCACTCCGGGGTCCAGCAGGCCGGCGGCGACGTCCAGGCGCATCGCGGCGGTCTTGCCGAACCGCATGATCCCCGAATAGAAGTGGCTGGTGAAGCCGCCTGCGAACTCGGTGGGAATGGTCTTGGCTTCGCCCAGGACGGTCTGGCCGAGCGGGGTGCCGGCCCAGAAGTCCCAGCTCTCGGCGGTGGCGAGGGGGCTGGTGGCGTGGCCGACGGCCAGGTAGGGGTCCTTCTCGGCTTCCCACACGTGCATCCGGCGTCCGTGCCCTCCGTCCGAGGCTGGTACTTCGCGGATGATCAGCTGCATCGGTGGGATGCCGAGTTCACCGGCGATTACTTCGGTTTTGCCGATGACGTCCTTGACCAGCTTTCCTCCGCCCTTGGGGAGGTCGGCGGTCATGGTGTAGCCGTTGCCGACGCTGTAGTCCGGCCCGTCGAGCACCTCGATGCCCTTGGTGTTCTTGGAGTTCAGCAGACCGGCCGCCGTGAGAGCGGCGTTGAGGCGGATGACCTCCTCCGGCAGCACCTCGCCCTCCGCCTCAGGAGCCGTGGCCGTGGCGGTCTCGCCGGTGGCCTTGGGCAGCGGCTCCAGTTCGCGGGGGCCGACCAGGTCGGCGGGCAGGGCCCGCTGCGTCAGCGCCAGCGGGTGACGCCCCAGCCACCAGGCGGCGCCGGCCAGGACCGGCACCGCCACCAGACCGGCCAGCGGGGCTGCCAGGACGACGCCGAGGGTGGTTGCCCCGGCGGGCAGCAGCACCCCCACGAACCTGCCCAACGCACGGACGGAGCGGTACCGGCGGACCTGGTCACCGGTGGGCTGGGCTCCTGCGACGTCGAACGGGATCTTCGTCAGGGCGGATCCGGCGGTGCGGCGCAGCTTCAGCTCGGTGCCGACGTCCTTGAGCCGGCGGCCTTCTTCGGCGGTCAGGCCGAAGTCGACGGCGTCCCGGGTGATCTTCTGGGCCTTCTTGCCCAGGCGGTTGATGTCGGCGGTGATGTCCTCGCGCTGTTCGATGTAGGTGTCGAGGTAGCGCTTGACCAGGCGGCGCCGGATCTCCTCATCCGACATGTAACCCAGGGTCGTCCAGTGGCTGATGGCAGCCCAGGCGTGCCCCAGGCCGGGACGGGTGTGGCCGGCAACGGCGCGCAGCACAGTGGCCGCGTGGAGGGCGGTGCGACGCGCGGTGGACGGTCCCTGACCGGTGGTGTCGGCGGGCTGCTCCTGGTCCTCGTTGGAGTGGGGTCCGGGCTCCTGGTCGTCGACGATTTCAGCCCAGACGAATTCGCCCTCGTACGGGGCGATGTCGCCCCTGGGGGAGTGGTGGTCGTGGGTGGTGCTCACGGTGTCCTCCGTCGATGCGGCGTGTGTTCGGGCTGAGGCGGCCCGCCACACCCTCAGCTGGTGGGTGTGGGGGACCGTCCCGGCCCGGACTAGCCGCCGAAGGCCCAGAAGCCGATGTTGTTGGCGGTCAGAACGGCGCCGGCCACGAAGAAGCCGGTGAACCCGAGGCCAGTGCCGTAGCAGATTCCAACGCCGGCACCGATCATCATTTCCTTGAGGTCCTTGGCCTTGCCCTTGGCAGCGAAGAGCTTGACGCCGTACCAGGCCAGGCCGCACAGGCCGACGACCGCGCCCCCGGCAGAGACGGGGGTGATGGTGGTGTGCGGAGGGTTCGGCGTGGTCTTGGCGCCGGAAACCCCCTTCACAGCGGCTTCGCCGCCGATGTTGAGGCCGTGACGCACGGCGCCGCCGATCTCGCCGAGGATGCCGCCGGAGTTGACGGTGACCAGCAGCACGAACAGCCCGACGAGGATCACGGTCCACTTCGCGCGCAGCCACTTGAATTTGAAGCCGGCGACGATGACGACGGTGCCGATCGCGGCGCAGGCCAGGGTGCCGAAGCCGGCGTTGGCACCGGGGTTGTCGAAGATGTTCATGATCAGACTGCTCCTGTCAGGCGGTAGACAACAAAGCGCCAGGTGGCGACGGTCAGGCCGCAGATGGCGGCCCAGATGGCGGGGCGGGTGATGACCCACCCGAGCCGTGAAGTGATCAGGGCCCAGGCGGCGCGGACGCTGACCGCGGTGAGCCCCCACAGGGCCTTGCACAGCACGCCGAACGCGTTGGAGGCGTGCTTGCCGAGGAACACCGGCCCGACGAAGGCCAGGGCCGTTCCGGCGGGCACGAACACCGCGCCGATGCTGTAGGTCTTCAGGGCCTCAGCGACCCAGACGGTCGCGGTGTGATCGCCCAGCGGCGCGGCCGTGGCGACGGCGATGCACAGCAGATTCCGTTTGACCTGCAGGCGCCCCCAGTCGACCTTGTTCCCCTCGGAGTCCCACACGGCGCTGCGCTCGATGAGCGCGGTGGCCAGGTCGGTCCAGCCGAACCCGAACGCGCCCGAAATCGCAGCCTCCACACCGCGGCTGGCGACCGCGGTCACGTCGAACCGGCGCTCACTGGCCGGCTCGTCGGCGTACGCGCCGTCGGCGCCGACGGCGGGCTGGGTGGGGATGCGGGCCGGCGGGGCCGGGGGAGGGGCGCTGCCGGTGATGGGGCACACGACGTAGGTGTCGGTGGCGAGCGCGCAGCCCGAGCGGATCGGGCAGGCGGCGCAGCAGCCACCACCCTCAGGCGCGCCCAGGGGCCAGCTGGTGCTGGTGGCGGCGGGTTTGGTGAACGAGTAGGGGTCAGTCATCGCGGGGCTCCGCAACGGTGTGGGGACGACCGTCGATCGCGGTCTGCAGGCGGGCCTGCACACCGCGCTCCTCGCGCTCCTCGCGCTCCTCGCGTTCCTCGCGTTCCTCGTGAGCGGGGTCGTGGTCCGTGGCGGCTGGGCCCGGTTCGGCGGGCTCGAAGGTCGGCGGCAGCCGTGTGGGCTGTGCGGGGACGGCCGAGCGGGGCGGGGCGGGGTGGCCGGGTAGCAGGGTCCGGGTGGCCGGCGCGGTGGCTGCGGCGAGGCGGCGCAGGTGCCGCAGGCGGCGGGGGCGGCGGATCAGCAGGCAGGCGAACAAAGCGCTCTCCGGGACAGGACAGTGGCGGGCCTGCCCGGCAAGGGCAGGCCCGCAGCGACGTCGGGGGTCAGTTGGCGCGGCTGCGGCTCAGCGAACGGGCCTGCGCGCGGGAGCTGGCCTGCGGCATGGCGACGCGGAACCCGCAGGTGGCGGCGAAGGGGCACTTCGCGCAGGCCGTTGCGGCCTCGATCCGGGTGGTCAGCGGCGCACGGGCACTGGCGGCCCGGTCGAACAGGCCCACATCCGCCCTGCACGCGGCCACGCCGGCGCTGGTGGGAGCGACCGTGGCGACTGCGGCGCGGGTGCGGCGGTCGCGGCGTGCGGCCTCGGTCTTGAGGTCCTTGCTCATCGCCGCCACCAGCTCCCGCGGTCCTGGCGGGCACGCTCGGCGGCCTCCCACGCCTGACCCTGGCGGTCGGCCGCGGCCGCGCTGCGGTGGTGCTGCTCGCGGCGCCTGCGGGCGGCCCTGTCGGAGGCCGACTCACGGTCGCTGTAGGTCGTCGACGCCAGCTTCTGGTCGTTGCCGACGATGCCGAAGAACGCCATCAGCGGGCCTCCTTCTTCTGCGACTTGGGCGTACCGGGAACCGGCTTGGGCTCCGCCTTGAAGTGGCCACCGCGGGACGCCTGATAGGTCGTCTCGAAGCGGGGGTCCGGCTTGCTTCCGGGCGTGATGGGGATGGGTCGCAGTGGCATGCTGAGTCAGCTCCTTGAATGGGAGAGACTGTGCGGCGGCCGGGCCCTGGAAAGCGGGCCGCCGCACAGTCGGTTGAAAGGACCGTGCGCCCGGTCAGGCCCTGGAAAGCGGGCCGGGCGCACGGTGGCCGCCTGGCGGCCGTGGCCGGCCCCACACCCGCACCGAGGTGCGGTTGGGGCCGACACCGGTCGGCAGGAAGGCGTGGTCAGTGACCGGTGCGGGGAGAGCGACAGGCGGGGGCGATGGCCGCGTCGAGGAGCGCCAGGTCCATGTGCAGCCCGGCGAGGTCGATCAGCGTCTGGCGTCGTCGCTCGTTCGTGGCCTTCAGCGCGTGCCGGGTAAGGCCGCGGGCGATCTCCAGCGGGGGAGTGTTGTCGGGGTAGAACGGCATGTCCATGGTTGTCCTCCTCGGTCTCCTGCCGAGGTCGGCAGGGGACCGTTCAGTGGGTGGTGTGCTGCTTGAGGGCGACGGCGATCTTTCCGGCGCGGTCGGTGGCGATGGCGCCGCCGGCGGTCCGGACCGCTTCGGCGATGTTCGGGCGGTTGAGCGGACGGCCTTCGGACCGGAGGCGGTCCAGGGCGGTCCGCTCGTGCGCGGTGAGCGTGATGACGGTCTGCTCCGGTCCGTGGTCCGGGTGGCCGACGGGTTCGTCGGTCCGCTCCGGTCCGGCGGTCCGGGCCCCGTCGGTCCGGCGGTCCGGACCTCGGTCGTGGTCCCGGTCCGGACCGGTGTGGTCCGGACCGACATCTGCACGCCGCTCCTGTTCTGTGGCTTGCGGGCGCGGTCCGGCGGTCCGGTCCGGACCGTGGGCCGGTCCAGCCTGCGGTCCGGCAGTGTGGCCCGTCGCGGTCCGGTCGGGTCGACCGTTGCGGTCCGGACCGGCGGACGTGTGCAGAACGGTGGCCGCGTCGCGGTCCGGACCGGACTCCAGTGCGCGGACCGGACCGTACTCGCGGTCCGGTGCTGCGGCGGTCTGGACCGCGCCGCGGACCGGCAGTTCCCGGTCCGGACCACTGTGGACCGGGCCGACGGGAGGCGCCGGGTGCCCCGGTCCGGACCGGTCCATGCGGGTCAGGGTCAGGACCGTGGGGATGGCAGCCGGACCGTGATCGGCGGTCCGGACCCGGGGGACGACTACCCGGTGCAGCGCCCGGCCTTCCTTGACCGCGGTCCGTTCCGCCAGGCTCTTCTCGGCCGCCTCCCACGCCTGGTCCAGCGTGGCCAGCGAGGCGTCGGTGATCGCCATGGACCACGCCGTGAACGAGTGGCGGAAGTAGCGCACCCAGCGGATGGCGCCGATGCGCGGCCGCGCCTTGGCGATCTGGCCCTTGGCGCGCAGCGCCTTGCGGTGCAGGAGGGAGGCGTAGAGCTCCCACAGCACCATGCCGACGATGCTCATCGTGGCGAAGCTGACCGCGGACTGCGTGGGCATCCCGTCCTTGGCGCAGTGGTGGGCGTAGTTCATCGCGGCCGCGCCGCCCGCGAAGATCCAGGTGAAGATGCGGTAGAGCAGGCCAGCGTCGCCAGCCTTGCGGGCCTGGTGGTACATCCACCCGGTGAAAGCCGTGGTCAGCTCCCACGCCGCCGCGAAGCCGATCGCGAAGATCGTCATCCAGCCGAACTCGGTCTTGGCGTAGTCCATCTGCGACCACCAGGCCACCGCCATCGGGGCCAGGATCGGGCCGGCGACCAGCACCCGGCGGGCCTGGGTCGCCGACAGACGCCGGCACCAGTCCGACACCGCGGACAGCCGCTCGGGCAGAGGCTGGCGGCCCTCGCGCCGCTTGGCCTTGCGAGCCGCTGCGACGTCACGGCGCCGGTCGCGGGCATCGTCCTTGAGCTGACGGCGGGCCAGGCGCTGCTCCGTGCGGTCGGTCGCCCGCCTCAGTTGCTCGGCCGCCTCCGCGGCGGCGTCATCGGCTTCCTTCTGCCGGTCGGCCGCCGTCGTCAGCTGTGCCTGCGCCTTGGTCAGCAGCTCCTCAGCCTCCGACTTGGCGACGTCCGCGCTGTGCTGGGCGTCCTTCAGCAGCCGGCCCGCCTCCGCCTCGGCGGCCGCGGTGGTGCGCTGGGCGTCCTCGGCCGCCTCGGTGCGCTGGCGTTCGGTGTCCTCCTCGGCCAGGCGCCGAAGCCGGTCCGCCTCGGTCTGAGCCGCTGCGATCTTTCGGTCCGCTTCCTCGACGAGCGCGCGGGCGGTGACGGTGAGCCGTTCGGCCTCCAACTGCCCTGCGGTGCGCAGGCGCCCCGCCTCGGCTTCGGCATCGGCCCGGACAGCGTCGGCCACACTCTTGCCCTGTTCGCGCAACTCGTCGGCATCGCTGCGGGCCTGAGCCCGCGCGGCGTCGGCCTCACGACGCGACTCAGCGACGTGCTGCTCGGCCTCATCGCGGACTCGGGCCTGCTCCGACTCGGCCTCCGCCTGCATCCGGTCGGCCTTCTCGGCGACCTGGGCGAGGAGAGCGTCGGCCTGCGACCGGGCTTCGGCGAGCAGCTGCTCCGCCTGCTCCCGGGCGCTGCGCTGGATCGCCGTGGCCGCGCGATTGGCGTGTGCGCGGTGCCGGGCCGCGGCCGCGCGGGCGGAGGTGACGGTGTCCTTCGCCTGCCGGCGGGCCTCCTCCCGGGTCTGCTGGGCCTCACGAGCGCCGTCGGCCCGCACCCCCTCGGCCTCGGCGGTGGCCTGGCGCAGGCGGCGGCCAGCCTCCTCGATCACCTCGGCGAGGACCTGCCGGGCCTGTGCGTCGGCCTCCTTGCGTACCTGTCGGGCCTGAGCGCGGGCCTGGTCGTTCAGGGCTGCGGCGTGGCCCTGAGCGTCGGCGAGCAGTTCCTGTGCCCGGTTCGTGGCCTCCTGCGTGGCCTGCTGCTTGGTCGCTGCGGCGGCATGGTTGGCGCGGTTACGGTGGCGGGCCGCGGCCGCGCGGGCGGAGGTGGTGATGTCCTTCGCCTGCCGACGGGCCTCCTCCCGGGACCGCTTCGCCTCACGGCTGGCCGTCTTGCGAATCCCCTCGGCCTCGGCGGTGGCCTGGCGCAGGCGGCGGCCAGCCTCCTCGATCACCTCGGCGAGGACCTGCCGCGCCTGGCCGTGGGCGCCGGCCAGCACGTCGCCTCGCGCCCGGACGTCGACCAGGGGCTGGTCAGCCGCCAGCTTCGGCACGGACGCCGGGGCCTGGGCGGGCGTCTTCCTTGCCGGGGCGGGGGTACGGGTGCCGGGGGCCGCGGCGGGCTTCTTGGCAGGGGACTTGACCGCAGTCTTCCGAGCGGACTTCTGGGTCTTGGTCTTGCTGCGGGTGGCGGAACGGGGGGCGGCCACGCCGACTCCTCTCTCGATCAACACGGCGGCCCGCACCAGGTTCTGGGCGGGCCGCAAGGGTTCGTTCAGTCGCTCTGGGCGGGCAGCTGCGGCCGCTGATTGGCAGTCGCGTGCTGCTGGTGCAGCCAGGCAATGGCAGCCGCGGTCAAGTCGCCGACCCCGCCGTTGATGTTCAGCGGGGCGGTGTCGATGTCGCGCATCGCATCGATGGCCGGCAGCAGCCGCATGTAGTCCGGGTTGGCGTTGTGGACCGGGCGGCCGGTGGCAATGACGATCAGGTCGTGCGTGCCGTCCATCCAGCTGCGCTCGATCCGGCAGACAAAGGTGTGGTCGGCCGTCCCGGTCCAGAACATCTCCGGGTCGCGGTACAGGACGAACTGGCCCCGCTTGAACGGGGTCGTGGGGGTGGTGATCTGGGCGCTGTCGCGCACGGCAACTCCTGGCGAGTCAGCATGGTCCGGACTGTCCGGCTCCCCACCGCCCTGCCCGTGCCGTCAACGAGGACCGACACGGGCAGAGGAGGCAGTCGACAGGCAGGCGTCAGCGGACCCAGCGGCCGTCGCGAATGAGGGCGGTGCCGTCCTTGAGGGTGAGGTCGGTGACGAAGGGCGACAGCGTGGTGCCGTCCAGCGCACGCCGGGTGTAGTTGGTCGCCCACAGGTCGTGGCCGTCGCGGTTGCCGAACAGGTGGACTCGGGTGTCGAAGGCGGGCTCCAGCGCGGCAGCGGCGTTCTCGGCCCGCGACTCGCTCGGCAGGACGAGCGTGCCGCACGAGTCGTTGATGCCGATCAGGAACAGCTCGCGCAGCTCGAAGCCGCGCACGTCCAGCACGCTGAGCACCGGCTCG
Source organism: Streptomyces sp. P9-2B-2 (assembly GCF_030406865.1). Taxonomy (NCBI): domain Bacteria; kingdom Bacillati; phylum Actinomycetota; class Actinomycetes; order Kitasatosporales; family Streptomycetaceae; genus Streptomyces; species Streptomyces sp. P9-2B-2. The sequence goes on from NZ_CP129127.1 coordinate 71,612, forward strand.
GTCGAGCCGTGGGTGTAGACGTTGTTCGGGTGGGTCTTTACCCAGCGGCTGGTTCCGAATCGGCTCATGTCAAAGGTCATCGTGGCTCCGTGTCAGATCAGAAGGGTCGGTCCGGCTGGCCGGCGCTACTGGCGGCTGGCCTGCGACGGAATGGCCTGCGGGGCGCCCGCGACCAGCTGGATCTGCGTGATCGTCCAGCCGTCGGTGCGGGTGCCGTCCGACGGCTTCCAGTCCTCGGGCGGCACGCCGAAAATCTCCGCTGCCTTGATGGCGCCCTGCTTGCTGCGGGCGGCGTTGATCGGGGCGCCCTTGCTCTGCAAGACGTAGACCTCGCACTCGCCATGCCGGGCGTCGGCCAGCTCGGCCTGGAGCCGCGTCATCCCCTCGTCCCGGGTCCGCAGCTGGGAGCGCAGACGGTCCGCGGAGTTGGCGCTGTTGTCGGCCTCGTCCTGCAGATGCTCGTACTCGGTCTGGGCCGTGGCGAGGTCCTTCTCCAGGTCCTGGACACGGTTTTGAAGCTCCGCACGCTGCCCCAGCAACTGGTTCCTGTCCTCGCGGATCGCGTCCAGCTCCTCGGCCAGCTTCGCTGCTTCCTGGTTGTCAACCTCACCGGTGGCGGCGGCCGCGCGCAGGGCCTCGAGTTCAGTGCGGCGCACAGCCTTCCAAGGCCAGAGCGTGATCTTCATCGTGTTGCCTCTCTGCCCTTTCGGGCGCGGCGGACCACGCGGTGCCGACCCGCCACGCCGCGTCCGTCAGGGCGTCGGACGCGACGAGCATGGCCAAGACAGCGCGAGGTCGGGCCGATCGGTGGATTCCCGTCGGCGCTGAGCGCGTCAGGCGGGGTGTATCGGACAGCGGCGGCGCCGCGGTGGGTGTACGTCAGCAACGCAGTGGCCGGAATCCCACGCTGCGTCAGCGGCCATCGCGGCCAGAAGCAGCAGTGCGTGGGTGGTGGGGCTGACACCGCTGTCGTCGGCAGCCCGCGCCGCGAAGTGCTGCGCGGCGCGGGCGGTGCGTATCTCGGGGGTGGTGATCGGATCTCCTGCTGTCCGGTTTCCGTGTCTGCGCCCAGCGGGTGAGACACGGAAACCGTCGGGACGGGGGAGGGGAGCAGCTAGCGCCCGCAGCGCTTGCAGGCGGAGCCTTCCTCGTTGGACTCGGAGCAGAAGGGGCAAGTGACCTCGCTCGTCACCGACCGCGAGGTCTCCAGCGAGCCCCCGCCGAGGTGCTCGTCACCGGCTGCCTGAGGCAGCACGGTGCGGGGTACCGCCTGGTCCCAGTCCTCCGCCGGGTTGTCCAGCTCGCGGTTGAGGTCCTCCTCCGTCGCCGCGACCGGGGACAGGGGGAGGGGCAGACGGTCCCGCATCGAATCCAGCGTGCGCGGCGCACGCCGAGAGTCGGGGATACGGGCGTCGGCGGTGCGCCGACGGTGCTGCACTTCGGTGTGCAGACGGGCCAGCGCGTCGGTGGCCTTAGCACGGTCAGCCTTCCAGGCGGCCAGGCACTGGTAGGCGTCGGTCTCGTCGCGCTCGTAACCGCGGTCGTCATCACGCTCGGTCCGCTTGATCACCTCACGCAGGCCGCTGCGCGGCCGGGTGATCGTGGATGCCATGCTGGTGCTCATCAGGTCCTCCAACTCAGGTCCTGGTACTGACAGCCCCCGGTCGCACCCGGGGGCTGTCGCCGTGGCCGGCTCGGACGAGCAGGCCACGAACCCCGGCGCCCCTCCCGCATGAGGGGGCGCCGAGGAACGCGGTCGCTCGTACGAGTCAGGCCGCCACGCGAGGTTCGAGGGCCGCGACGCCGGACGGCGCAGGCTCCTCAGCGAGCTGCCATGTCAGGTGCCGGTAAATCGCCACCCGCGCCGCATCCATCAGGACCTCGGGCAGCTCGGAGTCCAACCCCGGCCGCACATCGGTGTTGTCCAGTCCGCCGAGCAGCGCCTTAACCCACGCCTCCTGCACCAGGTCCTCGACGAGATGCGGGTCAGGCGCAGAGCGGTAGTCGGCTACCGGCAGGCGGTCCGCGATGAACTGCAGCAGCTGCTGCTGATGCGCGAGGAAAAGCTCCTCCGCAGGGGAATAGCGTCGGCCGGAGCGGTGGGCGGTGATCGTGGTCACGGACATCGCGGTCTCCTTGTGCTGGGTGGACAAAGCGCCCCAGGGAACCCCGAGGCGCGGTGCAGAGCTGATATCGCTGGGCTGCCACGTCGACTCCCCAACTGGGGAGTCGAGCGAGCAGCGGCCCCGGCCGCCCCGTTCTCTGCGGGGCGGCCGGGGCCGTGGTCGTGGTCGATCGTCTCGGGGTGCGGGTCAGGCGGCTGACGCGGCCGGGTTCCTCCGCGCATACCGCTTGCCCAGTTCGGCCTGTCGCCGTTCGTGCGCCTCCAGATCCTGCGGCGCCAGCGGAAGCTGGGGGCCGCGGAACTCGGAGAGCGATCCCGGGCGTCGCTCCGCGCACCGGTTGTTCGCCGCCTCGATCGCCTCTCCGCCGCGCTTGACCCACTGCGCCTTGCGCACGGCCGGCGCCGTCTGCTTCCGCTCGGTGCGCCGCTCCTGGCGCTCCGCCTGCTCGTGGGCCTCGAGGCGGGCGGGCTCCTGGGTGAGCGCGAGGACGTAGCGGCGGGCGAGGATGCCTCCGTCCATGCAGTGCTGGCCTCCGACGCACACCGTGCATCCCCTGCGGTGGGCGAGGTAGGCCCGGCGGGTCGTCCTCAGCGTGACTTCTGCCTGGATCCGGGAGACCGGCGCGGCCGGAGCCGGGAGCGGCTTGTAGAACTGCTGGGCGGCGTGCCGGTTCTCCTGCGGCATCGCGTCGCGCAGCAGCCGGTCCTGTTCGGCCTGCCAGCGCCGGACGTCGATGTCGATGACCACGAGCTGGTCGCTGCCGGGGCAGGTGACGTGCTTCTCGCCCTCCGCGACCTTGTCGGAGATGCAGTGCTCGCGGATCTTGAGGACCTTGTCGCCCATGATCCGGCGCCAGGTGCGGCAGTCGGGGCAGGCGATCGACTTCACTTCGCCGGGCCGGACGTTGAAGTCCTCCGGGGCCATGCTGCTGAGCTTGAGCGCCTCACGGCGGTTGGTGTTCTTGGTCCGGATGCGGCCGGGACGCTTGCGGGGCATCGAATCCTCCTGACGTGGGAGCGAGTGCGGGTGCTGCCTTCTCTGCCGCGCCAGGCCGGCCTTGCGGCAGGTTGGTCCTGGCGGACAGACAGCGCAGCAGCGCCGTTCGAGGTGGATCAGGTGGAGCTATTCAGTACAGGCGCCTAGGCCGGGGGAGCTCGGCTCACCCCACTGCCGCCGCTCCGAAGAGCAGTGACTCCTGCTGTTTTGCGGTGGTGCAGTGGGCGCCCGACGTGCAGGTATAGCAGGCGCAACCGGCGAATTTAGCGCCCTAAACCGACTGCGTACCGAAACCATAGGATCACCACAGCGCCCGCGTCAACCACCTTGAACCGATAGGGTTTAGTGAGGTAAACATGACCGACGAAGGGAGGGACTATGGAGAACGGGGAGCAGCTGGAAGCGGCCTTCGATGCCACGTTGTCCCAGTTGAAGGAGCTGTCCGACCCGCTGACGCGGGCGAAAGCTGCGCACAGACTCGCCGGCAGAGTGTCGGAGTACGGCAACGAATTCCAGGTCGTCCGCAACGAAGCGATGAACGAGACGCTGCGTACTGAGCAGCGGAACGCCACGCAGTTGGCGGGGGAGCTCGGCATCAGCAAAGGCCGCGTGAGCCAGCTGGTGAAGGGCGCTCCGCCGGAGCGGCTCTTCCTCGGCTCGGGGAAGGTCATCGTGGCGCTCGCCGAGAAGCTGGAGGATCGCAAGCTCAAGGACGGTCGGGACAAGCGTGTGCAAGGCCCCGTGATCGCCACGGAGGATGTCCAGACCTATGAGCGCCTCCGGACATTGGCCGAAGAGGTCGGCCTCGAAACCGCTTTTGAGCGGATCCCACTGGGCGGCAACGTCCACCTCAACAGGAACAACCTCGTCGTGATCTGCGGCCCGCGGCTATCGCCTCTGATCGAGCAGATCCTCGAGGGCGACCCCCACCTGCGGTTCGACAAGGACGCCGATGGCTGGTACCTGATCGACCGGAACACCGGCAAGATCTACCGCTCCCCCATGGACGAGGGCGGGAACGGCGACATCGCCTACTTCGGCCGACTTCCGCGGCCAGACGGCAAAGGCACTTTCCTCTATATCGCCGGCATCCACGCCCGGGGTTCTGGTGGCGTCGTGCACTGGCTGAACAGGGAGTTGGCCACCGTTCACCGCGAAATCAAGGTGAAACGGTTCTCGACCTTGATCTCCAGCCGGTTTGACTCCGAGACACTGGAGATCATCGAGAGCGAGCGCATCACGCCGTACTACCGCCCGGAAGGGGCATAACGTGCAGGTCTCCATGGCATCGACCCAGGGTGTGGGCGCGGCGAACGAGGACAGCGTGCACGCCAGCCCCACCGGCGTTGTCGTGCTGGACGGCCTCTCCGCCCCCAAGGACCTGCCCATGGGCTGCGTCCACGGCACCCCGTGGTTCGTACGACAGCTCGGCACGTCCCTGATCAACCTGATCGGCGACGACACGACGCTGCGTGAAGCACTTCGAACCGCCATTACCCAGGTCAATGAACTCCACCGCGACACCTGCGCACTGGATACGGAGGCCGTCCCCGCCTCCACAGTCGTGATGGTCCGCAAGCGCGACGACGTCCTCGACTACCTGGTGCTCTCCGACAACGTACTGCTGCTCGACCTCGCAGATGCGGGAGTGCAGGCCGTCACCGATAAGCGGGTCGAAGAGGTCGCCGCCGACGAGATGCGCGCCGCCCTCCAAGGCCCCGCCGGCACTCCCGAGCACGCGGCGAGGGTCTCCGAGCTCGTCACCGTCCAGCGTCGCCTCCGCAATCAGCCCGGCGGCTACTGGGTCGCAGCAACTGACCCATCCGCCGCCGATGAAGCAATCACCGGCACCGTCGATCTGACCAAGGTCCGGCAGGCCGCGCTGCTGACGGACGGCGCCAGTCGCCTCGTTGACTCGTTTGACGCGCTGACATGGCCGCAGCTCCTCGACTTTCTGCGCACCGAGGGACCAGCCTCTCTGATCTCTCGAACCCGTGAGGCTGAACTCTCCGACCCTGCCTGCGAACGGTGGCCTCGGTTCAAGCAGTCCGACGATGCAACCGCTGCCTACGTCAGCATGCTGGCCAGCTTTGATGGCACATCAGGCCGGGCTGGAGGTACCCAAGTCGACGACAACACGTAATCCCCGGAGCACACACAGGCCCCAGGGAGCGATAGGGTGACCTGCATTATTGATCAAAATTGAAAGTGGCCCCGTCGACCGACTTGGGGAAGCCGGGAGGGGCCACGTGGCTGGAGACCTTGTAGGAGGGGCCTCCAGCCTGCCGAACACCCTTAAGCCTGAGAGGGGTCGACGTGATTAGGGTACCCGCACCCCGCACCGGACTCATTGCACCCTGCCGTGGTGCCAGCAGCTGCACGCTCGCTGGCCCTTCGGCAGGGTGTTCGTGCTGTCTGCGCAACCCCGACCAGCCCTCCTCCGAGGAGGGGGTCGAGATGACGTAGGAGTGAGGGCGGTCTAGCCGCCCGGGACGCTCAGCTCCAGGTGTTGGCGCACCTTGCTGGCGTCCCCGTCACCAGAGGGGTTTGGCAGCCCCCCTGAAGGGATTGTCCGCCGGTTGCAGCCGGTCGAACAGTTCGATCTTGGTTCTCCAGAACCCAAAGCACCACGAGGGGCTTCGTCATGCCCTCCCACAGGAAGACGGTGTCATCTTGCATCAACGGTTTGGCTTTTGCCAGCCCACCCATGCCCGAATGGCGCGGATTGAGCATTTTTTGCTGTCGCATCGGTCGGTTTCCGCCACCAGCGACGACACCTTCCAGCCGCCCGGCGCGGCCGTGCTCCGTGGGCGTCCTCTGTCCACATGCACTCCGGTTCAGCGTGGCCGCATGATCTTTTTCGGGTTGCCTGTCACATCTGGCCGTTCGACGCTCCCTTCTCTGTACGTGATCTCGTCGTACGTCGCCCCTGCTCAGTCCGCTCAGATCGACCTGTCCGGTTTGGATGATGCTGTCGGCGGCATGGCTCCTCTCCACACACCGACCATGTCCGCCACCTCGCTCCGGGGGCACCAGTGAGTGCCGTCGCGGCGGCAGCCGCGCAGAACGTTCGAGTGCCCGGTCCGCGGCGGCCGGGACGGCATCTGGCGTCAGTGCCGGCCTCCGGGCAGCCGAGCGATGGCGGCCTGGGCGACGCGCTGCGCCTGGGGCGGGCGATGCGACTGCGGCTGCTCGCCGCGGTGCGGGCTCTGCTGGCGGACCCGTCGGTGGCCGGGTTGAAGGACGTACCGAAGCTGGCGGCGGTGGTGCTGTATGCGAAGTCGCGGGCGCCCAAGGGCGAGAAGACCGACCTTCAGACCTCGATCTGGGGCGCGGAGTTGGGCCGCTGGCTGGGCGTGAAGGAGTCGACGGTCCACCACAAGGTGCTGCCGGTGCTGCGCGACTCGGGGGCGCTGCGCACCCGAGTGGTGACGGATGCCAAGGGGCACCCGACCGGGCTGGACTGCCTGGTCATGCCGCTGTGGAACGCGCGCAAGAGTGGGGGAGCGGGGCACCCGCTGGCCCTGTCGAAGGCGGAGCTCGCGGTGCTGCTGCGCCTCATCGAGGCCCTGTTCGGGCCCGGCTGGTCGCCGAAGGACAAGGAGCCGACGCTGCCGGGACTGCTGGCCGACCGTACGGGCAGGGGGGCGGCGACCGATCGGCTCGGGCTGCTGCTGATGGTGCTGAACACGCGGGCTTCGGGCTGGTTGCAGCTGTGCGGCGGCTCGGTGAAGAAGCGCGAGGGGCGCGGGGCGGCGACGCTGGCGCGGCTGCTGGGCTGCTCGCCGTCCGGGGCGCGCAAGGTCCTGGCGCGGCTGACGGAGGCCGGTGTCGTGGCGCGGCAGCGCAAGGCGACCGGGACGCGGATGAACGGCCGGGGCCGCGTCATGCTGCTGCCGATCGCCCGCGCGTACGGTCGCGCTGTGGCCTCTGTGGAGGTTGTCCAGGGGGCCGGGGCGGTGTTTTCGGCGCGTCCCGATGGTGCGTTCGGAGATCATGGTCGGGCCGGTGCTGCTGGTGCCCTTGGTACGTCGGGGATCTGCGGTGCTGAGGGCACCGAGAATGCGGCGGATCAGGAGCGTCCCGATGGTGCAGAGCTCCACGCAGACCACGCTTCTGTGGTTACTCCCGTAGTTCCTGTGCCGCTCTCTGGTCGCTTTTCCGGCGAAGGCCGTGGGACTGACGGCCGTCGGCCGGAACGCCTGTCCGTGCGCGAGGACCAGGTCGTCAGCGGCGAGGACGCCGTTGCCTCGATCGGGTCGCCGGTGGCTGAGGGCGGCCCGCTGCGCGGGGAAAAGCCCACAGATTCCCCGGTCGACGAGCAGGATGGGCAGCGTGCTGCCGGGGCTGGGACCGGGGGCCGGCCGAAGGCCGCTGGTGGTGGAAAGGCGCAGCAGCGGCGGAGGGGGGGCCTTCCGGCTGATCTTGGTCTGCGGGTGGCTCTGGGGCCGGTCGAGGGGCTGTGGGAGCGGCTCAGTGGCTGGCAGCAGGACCAGGTCGAAGCGGCCGCGAAGGCGCAGGTGAAGCGGCTGGCGGGCATGCTGATGCGGCCGGAGGAGGCGCCGCAGCTGCTGGCCGACCGGCTCACCGACCGCTTGTCGGAGACCGGCGGCGAGGCCCTGGTCACCGGCCCGTACGGATGGCTGATCCGCAAGGGGCTGGTGCAGCGGCCGGCCTGCTCGGACTGGCGGTGCGACGACGGGATCCGGCTGGACACCGGCGGCGATTGCGCGTCCTGCGGCAACGTGGTCCACCTCCGGCGTGCCCGGCGGGCGAGGATCGCGGCGGAGGTCGACCGGCAGCTGCCCGGTCTGGATGACGGCGAGCGCCTCCAGGTCCTCGAAGAACGGCTGCGCGCACAGGCGGCCCTCGAGGCGGAGGACTTCGTACGGCGGCGTGAGCAAGCCGCAGCCGAGGAGACCCGGCGGGATGCAGCCCGTGCGGCTGCGCGGGAGCAGGCCCAGCGCGAGCGTCAGGCCGCGGCCGCCGACGCCGAGCTCCGCCAGGCCCTGCCGTGCGAGGACTGCGGGCTTCAGCGGTCAGCCGGGCTGTGCGAGGCGTGCGGCTACCGGCGCCGGACCGAGGCCCTGACGGTGGAGGCCGGCATGGTCGCGGCCACCTGGTCCGCCGACCTGGACAACCAGGGCGACGTCACCGCCGTCGCCGCCCACGCGAGGACGGCGCTGGAGACCGACATCGAGCGTGCCCGGCGCGAGTTCCTGGAGCTGGTGGAGCCGGGCGAGCTGGACGAGGACCCGGCCCTGGCGGCGTCCGCGATCGCCTTCGCCGCGCTCCAGGCGGTGCAGCAGGCGCTGCCGGAGTACCACAGCAGAGCCCTCAACCGCCTTGGCCAGACCGAGGAAGCCGAAGCCGAGGCCCGGCGGGCGTACGCGACCGAGCAGAACCGCCGCTGGCACAAGCACAATCCGAACGGCGCGGATGCCATCGCCGCCGCGACGAAGGCCGCCGACGCCGCCCGGGAGCGCACCGCGCAGTACCTGCTGGCCGAGCGGCTGGAGCAGCTGCGCGTGCAGGCCGCCGCCCGCACCGAGACGACTGCGGCCGCGCCGTGGACGGACCGGCTGCCCGACCTTGCTATGCGCCCGCTGGACGACGACACGGCCGAGGCGGTGCTCGCATGACCGGCGAGCTGAGCGGGGTCGACCTCGCGCGCCAGGCCCTGATCGCCGCCCGGGAGGCAGCGAAGAAGAACAGCGCCACCCGCAAGGCGAAGCCGAAGCGGCGCACCGGCACGGTCGTACGCCGTGACGGCCGCGAACCGCTCGGGCTCGGCGCGGCGATCGGCATCATGATGACCGAGCGCGGCATGGTCGCCCCGGCGGCCGGCGGAAGCGTCCTCGCCCGGTTCGACGACATCCTCGCCGCGGCCGCGCCCGAACTCGCCGGGCACGTCCAGGCCGTGAAGTTCGACGCGGACACCGGCCGCCTGGACGTCGCCCCCGACGCCCCCGCATACGGCACGAAGCTGCGCTAGAGCACGCCGAAGCTGATCGCGGCCGCCAACAAGCAGGTGGCCAACGTGAACGTCCGCACCCTGCGCGTCCTGCCGCCCGCGCCCGTGCAGACCGGACCCGCCACGGCGGCTGCCGGCCCGGCCCCACAGCCAGCCGCGCCCGCCGCGCCAGTGGAGCGCCGGACGCCGCCGGCCGGCTACCTGCGCGCGCTCGCCGCCCACCGTGCCAGCCGCACGCCGACGACCGTGGACCCGACGATCCAGGCAGCGGCCGAGCGGCAGACCCGCCAGCAGGCACGCGAACCGGAGGAGCTGTTCGGCGACGGGCAGGCAGTCGTGGAAGAGCGGCGCGAGCGTGCCGCACGGCAGAGGGCGGCAGACACCACCCGGGCACGCGCCCTGAGACGTCTGGCTGATGAGCGGGCTGGCCGAGTCAGCAGCACCCCGCAGCGACTGGAGCGACCGGCATGACGACCGGAGCGACCGGTCCCGCATCCGTCACCGGTCCGAGGCCGGCGCGGGCTCGGATCCGGCGGGCGGGAGCAGCCGCGTGAAGACAGTTCACCTCGGAAGGGAAGGGTTCGCATGTTCGATTTAGGGAGTTCCGTCGTCTGCCCCATGAGCCGGTGGTTGGATGCCGGTATCGGGCAACCGGCAGCAGTCGTTGGACAGTTACCGGTACAGCCGGCGCAGAGTAGAGGGGCGAGCGGTGAGTGACGGCAGCGCGATCGAATGGACCGAGGCCACATGGAACCCGACGACCGGCTGCGACCGGGTGTCGAAAGGGTGCGACAACTGCCTTGCTCCCGAGACACTGGTGCTTTACGCCGATATGACCTGGCGCCCGATCGGCGAAGCAAAAATCGGTGATGTCCTCGTCGGATTCACAGACCTCCCAGGCCCCGGCCGCAACAGGGTCGTCGAGCGGTCTGTCGTCGAACACGTCTGGACCCGAGAAGCTCCCACCGTCGAGCTACAGGTTGGCTCCCGGCGGGTCGTCGCGAGCGACGATCACAAGTGGCTCGCTCAGGTGCGCCCTTGGTGGCGTGAGACGGCCCGACTGAGCCTCGGCACGCGCCTCCGCGTGTTGGGAGATACCGACCGCCGGGCCGCCTGCGAGTCGTCCGATTACCAAGCGGGTTACATTGCAGGCGCGACCCAGGGGGATGGCACCTTCCGCTGGGACCCCGCCTGGCGCTCGGACAAGCTCGGGTATCCGCAGTCCTACTGGCGCATCGCCGTCTTGGCTACGGACCGCCCGATCCTTGATCGACTGGTCCGGTACTTGGCGACCTTTGACGTACCTCTTGAGGTCAAGCCGTTCACGAACAGCGGCCCATCGCCGATGATCAAGGTTGAAACTCGAGCACTGAAGACACTCGCCAAGATCGCTGACGTCTTGGAGGCCCGTTCCTCGGAGGAATGGAAGGCTGGCTGGCTAGCCGGGATGTTCGACACCGACGGCATGTACGACAGGAACCTGCGCATCAGCCAGCGCAAAGACAACGGAGTCCTCGAACGCGTTGAGGCTTACGGCGCTGACCTCGGTTTCACCTTCAAGATCGAGAAGTGGGAGCGGGCCTGTCCGACAGCGCGCCTCACGGGCGACCTCGATACGCGCATCCGGTTCCTCACGGCCATCGCTCCAGCCCTTGAACGAAAGCTCTCCGACTTCTACGGGCGCCTCTTGGAGACCCCCGTAGCTGAAGTGACAGGACTGCAACGGGGGCCTGTCCGCGAGCTCATCGACATTCAAACCTCGACGGGCACATTTATCGCGGAAGGGATCTGCACGCACAACTGTTACGCGCTGACCCTTGCGAAGCGGCTGAAGGCGATGGGGTCAGCGAAATACCAGAGCGACGGCGACCCCCGCACTTCCGGGCCTGGGTTCGATCTAACGCTGCACCCTGACACGCTGCGTGTGCCGTACGGATGGAAGAGTCCGCGCACCGTGTTCGTAAATTCTATGAGCGACTTGTTCCACGCGCGGGTGCCGCTCGACTACGTGCGGCAGGTCTTTGAGGTGATCGCGGATACCCCGCAGCACACCTACCAGCTCCTGACCAAGCGCGCCCGCCGGCTACGACAAGTTGCCGGGCGGCTGGAGTGGCCGGAGAACCTTTGGATGGGCGTCTCAGTGGAGAGCGCGAAGGAGCTGCCCCGGGTTGACGATCTACGTCAAGTCCCGGCGGCTGTGCGGTTCCTGTCGTGCGAACCGCTGCTCGGTCCGCTGGAGGGGCTCGACCTGGAAGGCATCGACTGGGTGATTGCCGGTGGGGAATCCGGGCCCGGGCACCGCCCGCTGGAGGAGGGTTGGGTGACCGGGATCCGGGATGCCTGCGCGGCCGCGCAGGTGGCGTTTTTCTTCAAACAATGGGGTGGACGCACCCCGAAGGCCGGCGGCCGCACACTGCAGGGGCAGACGTGGGACCAGCTGCCTATGACCGCACCGGTGCCGGCAGGCTGACCCTGCTCTTGTTGGTGAGCTTGCCCGGGGACTGCAGCACCACCGCGCCGTCCCCGCGCAGCTCCCGCACCGCTTTGAGGGCGTGCTTGGGCATCCAGCGCGCGGTTTCCCGCAGTAGCCAGTCCCCGATTTCCTCCACCGTGGCCGTCCCGACCCTCAGGCGTTGGGTGACCAGCTCTAGCAGCTCGGGGTCGGAATACTCGGCGAGCTGGCGGAAGGCGAGCTGGCCGTCGGGCTCGGCGCCTCGGGTGCGTGGGTCGTGGAAGCTCTCACCGTCGCGGTCGTCCACCTTCCACATCGCCTCCTTCATCGCTTTGAGGCCAGCGGGGCTGCCCGTGCCGAAGACGAGATAGAGGTGCTTGCCGGTGCGGGGCACCAGCCGGAACTGCAGCTGGAAGCCGAAGCCGGCCCGGCGCAGCGCATCGCGGTAAGTGCGCAGCCACACCCGCCAGCGCTCGTCGGAACGGAGTTCGGCATCGGCCGGCGTCCAAAAGCCGCGGCCGCCAAAGACGGTGTCGAGGGTGTCGGCGTTGAGTTCCTCGCGGCGGCTGAACCAGTTGGGCCCGAAGGTGGTGATGACCTCGCTGGAACGGTTGCGGGCGATCCGCGACATCACCCCGAGAGGGACGTTGACGTTGCCCCAGCTGTCGAAGATCCCCAGAATCGGGTTGCCCCAGGCCCCCAGTTCGTCCAGGACGGCGAGGCTGTCGCGGCCTGCCTCGCCACGGCGGACCTCCACACGTACGGGTAGATCCTTCAGCGGGCCGAAGCATGCTTCGAGCTCGGCGACCAGGTGCGCGTGCCGCGCCCGGTCCTTCTCGATGAAGACGAGGTGGACCCTGCGAGGGCTGAGGTTCATGCGGTCGACCGCGTCGTGGTTCAAGAGGCGGTCGAGGATGAAGACGGGCGAGCCCGGCTCCCTCCCCTCGTAGCGGCCGGGGCCGGCGAAGGCATCCAGCAGCGTCACCCGCGGCCGCGCATAGCCGGTCCTCTGCGACGTCTGCAGCAGGATCGGCCACCAGGCATCCAAATACCGCTGGTAGAGCCGGTGTTTGGCCGCTGTCGCCGGTTCGAGTTTCCACAGCACACCCATGAGCCGCCCCCTTGCCATCAGACCATGACCATTGCCGTGATTGTCCGATGACTCAGCGTGTGTGCACCAGAGGGCGTCGGCCGGACGAACGGCACGTCTCCGATGACCGCCGCTGGGAAGCCTGGCTCGACCCTGCTCACCAGGACCGCACCTCTTGGACGAGATCACCGACGGCTGACGCGACGGTCGGTGCTGCACTGCTGGCGGCCGCGGCTTCGATGGCTTGCTGGGCTGAATGAGTGAGTACGGGTCTCGGTCGGCGCGATATCGTGGAGCGCCTGATGACCGCTGATTTCCATGATCTGGCAGGAGTGCCCCCCGTGGCCGAGGACCCCATCGCACACGGCGAGCTTGATGCGCTGACGCGCCGTACCGAGGCGGTCGAGGACCGTGTCGAGGCGCTGCAGGTACAAACCGGCGGGAATTTCGCTGCGGTCATCGAGGGCCAAGCGGCGCTGCGTCGTGAGGTGCGCGACGGGTTCGCCGCGGTCAACGCCCGCCTCGACTCTCTGGCGGGCGAGGTGCGAACCGGGAACGCGCAGATCCTGGAGCTGCTCTCCCAGCTCGTGGGCAAGAACCCTGACGCCAGCTGACCCATCCCCTCGAACGCAAAAGGCTGCCCGGACCGATCGAAAGGCAGTCAAGGCAGACGTGGAGGTGGCGATGAGGGTCGTGTTCGTGCATGGGGCGTGCGTGCGGGACGGGTCGTGGTGGTGGCACCGCACCGCCGAGCTGCTGCAGGAGCGGGGGGTGCTGAGCGTGGCCCCGGCGCTGCCGAGCTGCGGCGAGGCGGGCCTGCCCGGCGGTGTCGGTGGTCCGGGGCTGCCCGAGGATGTTGCCGCGGTGCGGCAGGTGCTGCAGGCTGGCGACCTGCCGACCGTTGTGGTCGCCCACAGCTACGGCGGTGTCGTCACTGCGGAGGCCGCTGCGGGAATCGGGTCGGTGCGCCACCTGCTGCTGGTCTCCAGCTACCTGCCCGAGGTCGGGCAGAGCCTGTCGGAGTTCGCGGACGGCAGCCCCGCCCCGTTCCTCGACGTCGACCCCGACGCCGGCACGTTCGGGGTTCGCCCCGAGCTGCTCGTGGACACGTTCCTGCAGGACTGCGATCCCGGGGTCCAGGCGCAGGCGGCGGACCACCTCGCCCGGCAGAGCGTGCAGGTGACCGGGCAGCCGGTCGGGGCGGCCGCATGGCAGCAGGTGCCCTCGACGTACCTCGTCTGCGCCCAGGACCGGGGCACCCCGCCGCGGCTGCAACGCGAGTTCGCCCGCCGCGCCGGCAGCGTCGTCGAGCTCGACGCCGGCCACCACCCGTTCCTGTCCCAGCCCGCCGCGGTCCGCGACCTGCTGCTGAGCCTGTAATGGCAGCCGCGGACGAGCCGGGCCGGCGATTCGAGGACCAGGGGTCGTCGTGAGCGCCGAGGAAGAACTTCTGTCGAGGGCCTATACGGCCCACAACGGGCAGGACGTTGAGCTGCGAACACCGTCGAACTGCGCCACCCGCTCCTCCTGCGCCGGTGGCGCGCAGCGCTGGACAAGCTGGCCGGGATGATCGCCCCTGGCCGGGCGTCCAGGCGCGCGCCGCCGCGACCGCCCATCCCGCCCTTGCCGATCACTCCCCGCCGGACAGCGGGGCGTCCTGCGGCGCCATGTCGGCCCGTACCCGCAGCAGTCGGACGGGGTGTCGCCACCGGCCGGCATCCATCGCGGTGTCGGCGCTGACTTCGGCGACCAGATCGGGCTTGGTCAGGTCGGCGGAGAGCGTCTCGCGCGAGCCCCAGCCCGCCGAGAAGGAGCGTCCGTGCCAGGGATGGTCTGCTGCCGCGGGCTTCAGCTGGCCGGCGAGCTGCCTGCCAGCCTGTGCTGACAGTGGGGTGCTGCGGCCGACGTACCGCAGGCGGCCGGAGGCATCGTATCGGCCCAGGAGCACGCCGGTGGGACGGGCCAGTGTGCCGGTGACGCCGCCGATCACGGCTTCCGTGGTGTGCCGGATCCGCAGTTTGCTCCAGGACCTGGCCGCCGGGCGGTAGGGCTGGTTGAGCTTCTTCGCCACGATGCCTTCGAGACCGACGTCGGCCGCCGCCCATTCGCGCATCCAGCGTTCCGCCTCGGCGCGCTCGAGCGTCATCGGGCACAGCGTCCACGGCGGCCTCAGCCCCTCCTCGGCGAAGAGTCGCTCCAGCCTCTCGCGCCGCCGCAGGTACGGCTGCGCCATCAGGTTCTCGCCTGCTACGTGCAACAGGTCGAATACGACGAAGTGGGCGGGGGCTTCGCGGATTTCGCGCGCCACCGCGGCGGCGGTGCGGTTCATGCGACGCTGCAGCCGGTCGAAGGCCAGCCGGCCCTCGTGCCAGACCACCAGCTCGCCATCGAGGAGGACACCGCCCTCGGGCAGGTCGCGTTGCGCGGCCGCCGCGATGTCGCCGAACGCCACCGTCAGCGCGGTGCCCCGTCGCGAGCGCAGTTCTACCTGCGCCCATCGGAGTGCCGGGCGAGCAGGCAGCGGTACCCGTCCCACTTGGCCTCGTACGCCACCCCGGCCGCCGGTAGCACAGTGACCGGCGCCGCCAGCATCGGCTCGGGAACCTGTAGCACCATGCCTGACCGCTACCACCCGGCGGACCTGGTGGCACTGCCCGCCGGGGAAGTCGACCTGGGCAGGTCAATGGGGAAGGCCG
Organism: Streptomyces sp. P9-2B-2; assembly: GCF_030406865.1. Taxonomy (NCBI): domain Bacteria; kingdom Bacillati; phylum Actinomycetota; class Actinomycetes; order Kitasatosporales; family Streptomycetaceae; genus Streptomyces; species Streptomyces sp. P9-2B-2. Next base: position 86,946 of record NZ_CP129127.1, read on the forward strand.
CAAGCACGAAGCCGCCCCGTCGACGAGGTCTCGGGGCGTGGCCTTCGTGGCTTGGCCAGCCGCAGGTCAGGCGCGTGCAGGCCGAATGCCCTCCATCAGCATTCCTCGGCAGGGAGCCGTCGGGCCAGGTTCCCGGCCAGGTGCCGGGCTGCGTAGGATCCTGCGCCGTTGCTGGCGCTGAGCAGCTGCAGCAGCTCGATCGTGGCGCGGGCCTCGCGCAAGGTCAGCAGGGGTAGCCGTTTCTCGTCGTAGGCGACGACGCTGTCGACCAGTGCCAGGAGCCGGTCATCGATGTCACTCATGACGGGCACAACTGGCCGTGCTCGGTTCGGTCACGGCACAACGGGAGCAGCGCAGTGCGGAGAGAAGTGAAGGGCATGAGCCGGTCGGCTCATGCCCTTCAGCCCCATCCGCGGGGACGGATGTGATGGACGCACCAGCCCAACGAACGACCGGCCACGACGGTCACGCACGGGCGTTGGCGGTAGTGGTGCTGGAGCTCCGGCGCGTTGTCGGCCCTGTGCTGGCTGAGCAGGGTCGGGGACTGGCGCCGTGGCTGATGCTCCGCTTCCAGTCCCCGGCCCTAATTCGTCGCTGCTCAACAAGGTGTCCTGACCCAGGGCTTCGAAGAGCCCGGGACAGTAGTACCAACGGGTGATGCCTGCTGACACAGGCACTAGTGACAACCGAGTGGGAGATGGGCGGTCTTCGGCCGTGAGGTGGCGCGGCCGCCGGCGGGCCGTTACGCCTCCAGCATGCCGGTGACCAACAGCCGTAGCGACACCGCAAGCCGTTGAGCCTCTCCTTGCCCCAGCAGGCGCACGATCGGCCCGTTCTGCAGAGCGCCGAGCAGGATATGGGCCAGCAACTCGGCGTCCAGGTCAGAGCGTTCCTCGGTGATCAGCTCGCTGATGTGGCCGTGCCAGAACCCGTAGACCGAGTGCTGTTCGCGCGAGTCCTCCTGGGCGTCGCGGGGGGCTGTCGCCGCCTGGCCGAGAGCGGCCAGCAGACCCTTGTTGCGGCCGACCACGTCCACGACCGCGTCGAGGAAGGCCAGCAGCCGCTGCCTGGGCGGGGCTCCCGGGCCCAGCGGCGGGGGGCCGTCCGTGACCGATTCACGCAGGGCGTGGGCTCGTTCCAGCATCAGCTCTCGCATCAGGCCCGCGCGGCTGCCGAAGCGGTGGAACACCGTGCCCTTCCCGACCCCGGCCGCGGCAGCGATGCGCTCCATCGACACCTGCTCCGGAGGGTGCTCGGAGAGGAGGCTCTCAGTGGCCTTCAGGATCGCGTGCCGATTACGTGCCGCGTCGGCGCGTTCACGACGGACTTCCGCCATCAGCTAGCTCCTCATCCAGGACCGCGATCCGTAGACAACTGGACCGACGGTCCAGTACGGTCGAATTGGACCGCCAGTCCAGTTTAGAGCACCCTCTTGTTGAAGGAGATCTGCCATGCGACGAATCCGCTACCACTCCTACGGTGGCCCCGAGGTCCTCACCCTGGAAGAAGTCCCCGTTCCCGTCCCAGAGGCGGGGCAGGTGCTCATCCGGGCCGAAGCGATCGGCGCCAACTTCGTGGACACCCAGCTCCGGCGCGGCATGGCCCAGACCGAGCTCTACCCGCGGCCCTTACCCAGGTCCCTCACCGGCGACGTGGTGGGCACGGTCGAGGCGGTCGGGCCGGACACGGATCCGGCCCTGATCGGACAGCAGGTCGCCACGGCCTCCGAGGACGCGTTCTGCGACCTCATCCTCGCGGACGCACAGTGGCTCGTCCCGGTACCCGACGGGCTCGACGCGGGCACGGCCAGCGCGCTCCCGATGGTGGCACCGGTGGCCCTGGGCGTGCTGCACGCCGGGCGGCTGGCGCCCGGCGAGACCGTACTGGTTCACTCCGCCGCGGGCGCCATCGGCCACCTCGCCGTGCAGCTCGCGAAGGTACTCGGTGCGGGTACGGTCATCGCCACGGCCAGTACGGCCGCCAAGCTGGACTTCGCCCGCGCCCACGGCGCCGACATCGGCGTCAACTACACCGATGAGGACTGGCCGGAGCAGGCCCGCACGGCCGCACCCGGCGGCGTGGACGTCGTCCTCGACGCGGCCGGCGGCAACATCCTGCGCCGCAGCCTGGACCTACTGGCCCCGTACGGACGGCTCGTGACGTATGGAGCCGCGAGCGGAGAGCTCGGCAGCATCCCCGTCACCGACCTGTTCGCCCTGAGGTCCGTCATGGGGTTCTCCCTCATAGCCGCGCATGCGGCCGACGCCGAGCGCGCCGTGAAGGACCTGGCTGAACTTACCGAGTACGCGGCCCAGGGGTTGCTACGCACAGCGGTCCACGCCCGGCTGCCGCTGACCGAGACCACCGAGGTGCACCGGCTGCTGGAGAGCCGTGCACAGCTGGGCCGCATACTGGTCGTCCCGTAGAACGGCCGGGCCGGTCCGAACGCTCGTTGCTACGGCTGACAAACAGCGAGTGCCAAGCTCAGCTCCACACCGGCGCGCATCAGGGAAGTCCGAGTGCTCTCGCGTACCGCCGGCACCATCCCCCACATTCGAACATGCCCTGCGGAAGATCACGGAAGGCGAGCCTGTCACCGTCGTCGAGTACGAGCCGTCGCCGCGCCCAGCCGTCTCCTCGAGGGTCGGCATCTGGCCGTAGAAGTCCAGCACGTCTCGACGGGGTGGCCGCCCGCTCTGGTGCCGGGATGAGCGGCCCTCCCGTCAGGTGCGCGATGGCGGCACCTGACGCTGTAGAGCCCGCCGCCCCACGCCGAGGGGCCTTCCGGGCCGTGCAGCTCTCAGGCCCAGGACAACGTCCCACCCTTCGTGCACGGCCCCCTGGCTCTGCTCGCGCTCGCGATCTCAGCCTCCGGAATCGGCACCACGGAATTCGTGATGATGGGCCTGCTGCCCAACGTCGCGGATGATCTGGGCACTTCCCTGCTCGCTTCCGGCTACCTCGGCGTCGTCATCGGCGTCCCGCTCCTGACCGCCCTCGACTCCCGCGCATCCCGTGCAAGCGGGTGCTGATCGGAGAGGCCCACCAGGCGGACGAAGACGAGGACGTCATTCGGCTCTCGCCGGCCGGTGACCGGGCCCGGGCGGTCTACGAGTCCGGCCTCAGCGGGTGGGCAGCGGGGATTTCTCCGGTAGAACGATCCCATCGGATTGGGCGGTCTTCCCCGGTCGTAGTGTCCACGGCACGGGTGCAGTATCGGTCAGCCATTCGTTCACCAGGAGCCGGCGCACAATGAAGGTTCGCAGGCTCCGTGGCAGCTCCCAGCCCAGTCCGGTGCACAACTGCTGGTAAGACGGGCCATGGCCGTGCTCCGCGCGGAACGCAACGGTGTACTGCGCTGCCAGCGGGCCGCGGTCGGGGTGTTCCCCCTTCCAGGCGCCGTATGCCTCCCGAACATACCGCGGTGACGGAATAACGGAGGCGTTGGCTGTGAAGGCGCCCGCCACCTGATCGAGAGACAGCGCGCACACGGAGCAGCTCTCGACCGCCTCGACATGCCGCCGCAGGGCCGGAGCAGCCTTGCTCTTCCACTGCGTCCACTCAGCCGTGCTGATCTGCGGCCGCTCGAGGGTGCGGCTCGGTGTCTTTGTCGCCGCGGCCTCCTCGGGCTCGGCGGGGTCTCGGAGCATGCCGGCGAAGTGCCGCATCTCTGGGGCGAGTCGGTAGAAGCCCCCGGAGTGTTCGGTGATGAACTTCTTGTTCAGCAGTTCGGGGAGAGCGGCGCGGCAGGCTTCGGGCAGGTCGTCGGGGAGGTTCCCATGGAGCTTGGAGGAACTGTGCGCAGCCAGGAATAGCGCTGCGAGTCGTGTGGGCGGCAGGGTCTTCTTGACCGGTTTCGAGGTCAGTGTGCGCGTGGTCCACCCAGAAACCCGGGAGCGTGTTTGCTTGCCGAACGGCAGTGGGTGCTGCGTCTCAGCGGCGAGGGCAGGCACTGTCACCGGGACAGGGGTCTCCGGGTCTCCGTCGAGCAGCGGGTCAGGAATCTGCCATTCCAGGCCGCGGAGAGCGGCAACGGCTTGGGCTGGGTCTGAGAGCCTCAGCGACCGGAGGTCTATGCCCGTGATGTTGCCGACTCCGCCTCGCGCGGCCCTGATGGCCACAACGACCGCGAGTAGCTGGGAATCGGGGGAGGGCAGCGGAAGTGCGGCCACGTACGACAGGAGAGTGCGTGCCGCCTGACCTTGCTGGGTCGTGAGCAGGAATGGCAGCGGAGTGGGGGCGGTGGCGATAGCAGGCGTTGACACAGCACACCTAACGCCGCATTACGGTCAGTGTCACTCTTCCCTGCGCCGTCCGTGCCCCTGACTGCTGCACAGGCGGAATTGATGAGTCGGCCGGCCCGATGGCGGCGCGCTGCTGTGTGATCGAGGTGCCGGGACGGGGGAGTTCGGCGGGATCTCCGTGCCGGGCAATGGATACGGGTCAGAACCCGTCGTGAGTACCTCGAGGAGGCGGGAAGTGGAAACCGCAGGTACGCAGCCAGACGGGTTGAGATCATGGTGGGAGGGGCAGATCGTGATCACGGCGCTGGGGAAGGGGCGGGGATGGACGACAGCAGCACGGTGCGCGCGGTCGTGTTCGACCACAAGGCGGTCCTGCGAGCCGGGCGCGCTTACGACGGGATCGCCGATCTCCTTCAGTGGCTCGACGAACACGGCATCTCCTTCGTGCTGCTCACCAGCAATCCGGTCGATGCCGAAGCCGCCATGATGGCGGCCGGCCTGCCCGCTCCCGCCCTCCACCTGTCCCGCGACGACATTCCCGGCGCGCCGGCCCGCGGCAGCGGTGTCTGGCTGGAGACGGTCGCCGACTGCCTCAAGCTCCGTACGAACCAGATCATGCTCGTCGGCACCTCGGAGTGGGACTGGCGCACGGGCATCAACGCTGGCGTCGTTCATGTCCTCGCCCGCTGGGCCAACTACGTCCGCGACGGCAAGGGCATGATCACCCTGTCGGCCGCCGAGCCGGCGGACGTCGGTGAGCTCTTGGAGCACTTCTTCCTGGACGAGCCCCGCTGGGCCTTCGCCCGTGACGATGCCCGCGCCTTTAAGATCCGCTCACTGCTTACCCCCAACGTCCGCTTCCCGCAGACCCGTGGGACCTTCCAGCTCCAGGACGTCTTCACCCGGGGGCAGACCATCTCCGTCGGCAACCAGGATGCCCGCGACATCCTGATGCTGCGCCTGCTGGCCTCCGCCTACCTCGACGGCGCACTGCCCCACCGCAGCCTCTTCTGCGTCTACCCCAGCAGCTCGCCGGGCCGGGTCAGCGCGCAGCTCGCCGGGTTCCTCACCAACGCCAAGGTGATGGTCGGCTCCCGCTACATGGAGGACCTCCTGGAGCGCGTCACCCAAGCCCCGGACACCAGCCTGGAGCGGGTGAAGATGAACAGGGGCCAGGTGAGCACGGCGGACATCTCCATAGCTGCCCAGGCCCGCACTGTCCGGGTCAACCCGAGGTACCGGGGGAGGCTGACGGGCAAGACAGTGATCGTCTTCGACGATTTCACCACCGAGGGAAAGTCGATCGAGTGGGCGCGCATCCTCCTGAGCAAAGCCGGAGCAGCGCAGGTCATCGCCTTGACGGTCGGCAAGTACGGCTCCCGCCACACCAACTACGCGTTGCGCCCCACGACCTCGAACGACTCCGGCGTCGCGATCGACCCATACACGGTCAGTAACCTCTCGGCTGCCGACTTCGTGTCCACGGTCTTCTCAGGAACCTATGGTCCGGGCCCGGAGGATTCCCTGACGGCCGCCATGGCTCACTTCGCGGCCGCCGCACAGAACACCGACTGAGTCTGCACCTCATCCGGTATACCGCCTCGCCAGCACCCTTCGGGCCCGCCCACGGCTCCCGTACGCCATGATGGAAGTGGCCCGAGACACCGCTTCATCCTTCGAACATCCCGGGGCCACGAGTAGAAGGACACCTGATGGACCTCGATATCACCGCTGCCCAGCACGATCTGCTGACCCTGTGCGCGCTGCGCGTCGGCGACGCCACCCTCGACTGGAGCCTGCTCGCCCGCAGCGCCCAGAGCCCCGAGGGCCTGGCCGCGCTCATGGACGGGCAGCTGCGCGAGGACTCGCGTGCCGCGACCAAGAACCGCCCCCTGCTGCAACAGGCCCTGGCCGCAGGCCTGGACGACGCCCGTGCCCGCGTCGACGCGGAGCTGGCCGCAGCCAGCGAAGCCGGTGCCCGACTGGTCACGGCCCTCGACGAGGACTACCCGGCGAACCTGCGCGTGATCGGCAACCTGCCGCCGTTCCTCTTCTACCGTGGCGAGCTCAGCGAGCGTGACGCCCGCTCTATTGCCGTCGTCGGCACCCGTCAGGCCTCCGAGGACGGACTGCGCCGAGCGGCACGGATGGCCCGCGAGCTTGTCGAGCACGACGTCGCGATCGCCAGCGGACTGGCCAAGGGCATCGACGCCGCCGCCCACCAGGCCACCCTGACCGCAGGCGGCCGGACCTTCGCCGTCATGGGCACCGGCATTGCTGCCGCCATCTACCCGGCCGAGAACCGGTCGCTCGCCAAGGCCATCCTCGCCTCTGACGGTGCGCTACTGAGCCAGTTCTGGCCGACCAGCCCTCCCGCGAAGTACACCTTCCCGCGCCGCAACGTCGTCACCTCCGGCACCACCCTGGGCAGCGTCGTCATCGAAGCCTCCAGCACCTCCGGCGCGAAGATGCAGGCACGCCTGGCCGCCGAGCACGGCAAGCTCGTTTTCCTGATCAGCTCCCTCGCCGACGCCCAACCTTGGGCCAAGAAGATGCTCGACGAGAACAAGGCGGGCCTGGTCACCCAGTGCAGCGACATCACTGACCGCCTCGAACGCGCCGCAGACACCCAGAGCGCCGGCCCGCAGCTCCAGCAGCTCGCCCTGACCAGCCTGTGACCGCAGGCCTCCCTGATCCTGCAAGCTTCCCCGGCCGCCCGGTATGCGCGGCCGGGAGCGCCGGCGAGGCTCTGCCGCACCCGGCCGGGCGTCGAGAATGCCCTTGCGCCGCTTGGCAAGCGGTATGCCCCGGCAGCGCAGCGGCGCGAAGTGCACGGCGCTGGCTCCTGGCCACGTGAACGGCAGGTGAGCGCCACTATTCACCGTCCCGGCAGGTGCCGCGATGACCCCGAGCTCTGACGCTGTAGAGCCTCTATAATTGACCTATGGCTTCGACGACGATTCAGGTGCAGCGGGAGACTCGTGATCACCTTGCCGAGCTCGCCAAGGAGCGCGGCGTGAGCATCGGACAGTTGGTAGAAGCGCTTGCCGCCCAGCAGCCGACCGCGGCACAGCGGGCAGAACGGCTGGCCGCTGACCGGGAGGTCGTGCGCCGGATGATGGGCGTGGACATCCCCGACGAGGAGTTCGAGCAGGCGCCCGATGTGCTCGGCAACATCTACAAGATCGCCGCCGAGAAGATCCGGGCCGCCAGGGGCACCGCAGCGTGATCATCCTGGACACCAGCGCCGTCAGGGCGCTCGCCGGCGGCCACAAAACCCTGAATCTCCTGGCCGGCAACATGGCGAACACTCCCGGCGAACACCTCAGCATCCCTGCTCTGTGCCTGACGCAGGCCGAAGCTGGCGAAGAAGACCTCTCGCAGCGCCTCCTCGCCCTCTCCTCCGTGGTCGTCGACAGCCTCGACACGATGGCCGCCGTCAGCGTCGGCACCATGATCCGCGACGGCTACGGCGGCCCCGACACCTGCCACGCCCTGTACTGCGCACTGCCACGCCCCGAGTTCACTGGGATGTCGATCCTGCTGACCGGCAACGAGGACGCCTACCCATCCGGCGTGGTCACCGTCGACATCGACTCACCCGGAATGCTCGGCTTTCACTGACGGGCAGGCGATCCGTCGGCCCTGACCGGCGTCGCCGCTGAGGCGGATGATCATCACGCGGCACCCTGTCGGAGGCATGTGCGGTGACCTTGGGCGCCCGTACACGTTGTACGGCCGTGCCGACGCCTTCCAGCACCTCTCCCGCCCCGTTCGCGCCCGCTGAGAGGAGCGCCCCTCAGCCTTTCCTGCTGACGATCCAGCACGGAGCCGCCGCCCGCCTTCTCCTGAGCTACGTGGCCTCGATGCCGCTCGCAGGTGCCGACGCGCAGCTCCTGGCCGCGGTGATCGCCATCCGTGCGGCCCGCGGCAGGACCGGAAAAATCACCGGTCAGAACCTGGGTTCTCTGCGCCTGACCGACGCGGAGGGTGCTGTTGCCGCTCTCACCGCTCTGGGCTGGCAATTCGCGGGTGACCCGCTGGGCGGCGATGGCGAGACCCCCGTGGCAGTCACGGTGCCGAACCTGGCTGAGGCGCTGCCGCTCAGTGGGACGGCGCGGTCGCGGGTTTCGGGATGGATGAACCGCACGCTCGCCATGAAACCGGTCAAGAAGTTCTCCCCGCAGGCGCAGCTGGCGGCTCTGTTCCTGGCCGCCCACAGTTCGAACGACCGCCACGGTGTGCTGCCCGATGAGATGCCCGAGCACTGCCGCCAGGCGCTGCCCGATCTGATGTCGGAGGGGTTCGTCGTCGACCTGGCCGACGACCGATATCTGCTGGATGAGTCCGTACGGCACCTGTCGGGCCTGCACCCGCGCTCGCACGACAGCATGGCGGTCGTCCGGGTGCGCTGGGAGGTGTGGAAGGACGGGGTGAGTCCGGCGTTGCGCCGTCACGCCGAGGCGGTGGAACACTGCCCGCTGTGCGCGCTGCCCCTGGAGCGGGTGGCACAGGCGTTCATGCAGCCGGGTCTGCCCATCCAGGCCCTGCCGAAGGTGCGAACCGCGTACGGCGCGTGGAAGGACACGCAGCCCGACCGCGGTCACCACGCTGCCGAGTTCGCCGCCACCTGGCGGGCCGAGCACGGCCACGGCCCGTCGATCACGCAGCTCTGCTCGGGGCTGGGATGGCCTGTGGAGTCACGGGAACTGCGGGCCTTCATCGTCAAGCGGCTGGTCGACAACGAGCGGCTGACCCACACCTTTCCCGTGCCGTGGACACTGCGCCCCGGGAAGGCCGCCCAGGAAAGCAAGACCACGGCACCGGTCTTCCGCTACGGCAAGCAATGACCGCCGGTGGCAAGTCATTCCGGGTCCACCAGATAACCTGCCGAAGTTGCAGCCCCGCTGGTCACATAGCCTCAGCCGATGAGGGGCGGGATGAGGGAAGAGCCGGTCGTCGCATCCGTCGCGTATACGGCTGTGTGCGAGAACTGCGGCGCGCAGCTGGAGTGCTGGGGCACACAGGCCTTGGTCGCCGGGGTGTTGCGCTGGGATGTGGAGTCCGCCTGCGCGGCGTGCGGGCAGGCGACAGCCACGTGCGGCCACGACGTCCCCCACCAGCTGAGAGATCGTCTGCTTGCTGACCTCGGGCCGACCACGCTCCACCTGGCGGACACCCCGGCCCGCGTCGTACTCATGCGGGTCCTGCGCGCGCAGCTCGGCACCGACCTGGCGAACATCGCAGCCCTTACGCACCGGGTCCTGGACGGTACCTACACAGGGACGCTGCCCGAGGTGGAACATCTCGCCCGCACGCTGCGCATGGCAGGCATCGCAGCGGTGGCCGGGGGCCGCTGAGGCGCGGCGGACGACTCAGGCGGTGTCGGGGCCGAAGCGGCCGTGGGGGAGTGGTGTGCGGCGTAGGTCGGCGTAGGCGCGGACGGTGACGCCGGCCCCGCCGGGGGTGCGCCAGGGTGCGGAGGGGCCGCTGGAGAGCCACAGTCCGCCGAGCGCGGAGGCGGCCTGGGCGGCGGTTGCCTCATCGGCTGCCGTGATGTTGATGACGACCAGACCCGGCTCGCTCAGATGCTCTGGGGAGATCTTCATGAATGGGCAGATGCCTGCGGCCGGCCAGCGGTTCGTCGAGACCGCGAACTTCACCCGTACGTGCCAGCGCCGCACCGCAGCCGTGCCGACGGTCGATCAGCGGTCCGAAGCCGTAGCGGACGGCTTCGGCGGCAGCGGCCCGGACTTCAGCCTCAGTGACCTGCTGGGCTCGGCAGGCACCGTCCTGCCGGGCCGCCGCGACCATTCACTGCCGGGAGCGGCGTGCGGCCTGGACGCTCTGCTCCAGTGCGGTAAGAAGGTCCACGGCGGGCTGCGGCGTCGGCAGCTCCGGGACTTCGCTTCCCACCGTCTTGGCTGCCACCAGTTGCTCCAGCGCGTGACCGTACTCGTCCTCCAGCTGCTGCATCTCGATCCCGGTGAGCTCGGACAGGAGTCGCTCGGCGACCTGCATTTCCCGGTCGGTGACGGGCACCGACGGGCCCAGGTCCCCGGGCTCGCGTACCTCATCGCTCCACAGCAGGGTCTGCAACACGAGCACCCCGTGCCGTGGGCGCAATACGGCCAGTCGTTCGCGCTGGCGGAGGGCGATTTTGCAGATGCCCACATAGCCGGTGCGCGCGAGGACCTCGGTCAGCAGGACGTACGGGCGGTCCGCGGCCGGCCCCTCGGGCGCCGCGTAGTAGGCGCGGCCGTAGCTGATCGGGTCGATCTCGGTGCCGGGGACGAATCCGAGCACCTCCGCCACGTGGCGCGTGGGAAGCGGGAGGCGTTCCAGGTCTTCGTCAGTGATCGGTACGAGCCCTCCGTCCGGTAGCTCTACCGCCCGCCCGACGTCCGCATAACTGATCTCCTCCTGCGGGCCTTCCACCTCGCAGACCCGCTTGTGGCGAATCCGGCCACCGCATCCGGAGTGCATCTCCCTGAAGCGGCCACGGTGCTCCTCCGTCGCGGCCACCAACCGGACGGGCACCGCCACAAGACCGAAGGACACGGCGCCGCGCCACACAGTCCGCATCGGCATCGGTGGTTTGGCTTCCATGCCCCCAGCCTCCGGCTGACGGCAGCAGGTCGCACTGCGGACTACTCCACGAAGCATCAAGCTGCCGGGGGCGGATGCAGACGCATGGTTGGAGTGCGGCTGTGGTGTGAAACGCCCGTCGCGGGGGCCCGGATCCCAGTTGACGGCACCTGGTGCGATGGGTAGACCCATGGAGCTGACGTACTCATCCGACCTAGGAGCCCTATGTCCTCCGCGCGCCGCTTGATGGCTCTGGCCTGCCCGTTGCTGGTCCTGTCCGCGGCCGCGTGCACTCCGAGCGCCTCCCACGAGGATGCGAAGCCGCCGCCGACGGACCCGAGCGCCTCGTCCTCCGGCGGCACCAAGGCCGGCCTTCGTCTGACGGACGCGATCGGCCGGTTGAAGGTGACCCGCGAAGCCAGGTCCGGCTACGAGCGGGACAAGTTCCACCTGTGGACCGACGAGGACCACGACGGCTGCGACACCCGCAAGGAAGTGCTCCTGGCCGAAGCGGTGAAGAAGCCACAGCAGGGCAAGAGCTGCAAGCTGACCGGCGGCAGCTGGCGCTCGTACTACGACGACAAGACCGTCACCAACGCACGCAAGCTCGACATCGACCACGTCGTCCCCCTCGCCGAGGCATGGGACTCCGGCGCCTCGAAGTGGACGCCGGGGCGCCGGGCGCTGTACGCCAATGACCTGGAGGGCGAGCGCAGTCTCGTCGCGGTCAGCCTGGGCCCGAACCGGACCAAGGGCGACAAGGATCCGGCCGAGTGGATGCCGCCGGCGAAGGACGCCACCTGCACTTACGTCACCGATTGGGTCACGGTGAAGCTCCGCTGGAAGCTGTCCGCCGACCGCGCCGAGGTCAAAGCCCTGCGCACAACGGCCGCGGGCTGTAAGGACGCGACCGTGACACTTACGCCGGCGCCGTAGCCCGCCGCTGGCAGGGATCGTCGCGGCGCTCTGCCGGCTCGCCCGTCAGCGGCCCTTCCGAAGACACGACTCCTCGGCCCTGCTCTGCTGCGGACTCGCGGTGCCCCGGGACGGAGAGCCGGATGCGGGGGCGAAGGTGTGCCGGGGCTCTCCACGTCGAGTAGATCGACATCGGCCAGTAGCACGTGGCTGTTCCAGCTGTGGGGCATGATGGGCTCGGAACCGGCGGGGCACTATATCGACACAATGTAATTTGCGGTCGCTTATCGCAAAGTTCGTCACGTGCGGCCCGCTGGTGTAGGAAAATTCGCCGTCATTGCCGAGTGCATGACGGGTGATGTTGCTTTCGTGTAGCCGATGAACCTCAAACCCGCTTTCGTGACGAACTCGTCGCTCTCTGTGTATGCGAGGGGTTAGGGTCGGCAACGCGAGAGGGCCCTGTGGCGGCGTCCAACCATTCCGCAGGGCCCTCTTGCGTTCATCTGTGACCACGAAGCAAGGAGTCAGAGTGCACCCTCGTTCGCGTCTCGCCGGTCTGACCAGCGGGTTCGAAATTAGCATGCGCCGTACGCCCGAGCGCCAAACTCCCGGACTTGTCGACACGACTGTCAACATCGGTGCCGGGGCGTTCGTCGCCGTTGCCTCACTGGGTCTTGTCCTCATCTACGGGCCGGCAGCAGTGCCCGCGATCGTGGTGCTGACGCCGCTCGCCTACGTGGCAAACCGGTCCTACCTCCGTCATCGCTCGCAGCGCCAGAGCTAACAGGCCCTTACGCCCGGCCCATCCCGCCGCATCCTCGGCCGGGCCGGGCCCGAGTCAAGCCCGCCACCGTAAGCGGGCCGTTTCGTGGCGCTTGGCAGCGACATATTCACTGCTGTCACGTCACGAAAACCCCTGCGGATGAACACAACCGACGTGTTCACGCATCCCTGTTCTCACACGGATAGTCGATGAGGAAGAACGAGCGACCCCTCCGCTGCCAACGATGCCAGCGTGTCTTTCCCCGCCCCCACTCCACCGGGCGCATTCCCCGGTACTGCAGCGGTAGCTGCCGCAGCGCCAGCTACCGACGCCGTACCTCCATCCCCTCCAGCCCCCGCTCCTACAGCGCCGCTTCGGTACGCCTCTCCCGGGCCGTGCTGAGCAAGGCCAAGGCGATGGCCAACAATTCCCAACGTCCGGTGCCGGCGGCCCCGCTGGAGATGCTGCAGATCTGCGTCGCCCTGCGGCGCGACCTGGAGGACATCACCGCGGTCGCCGTACGCCAGGCTCTCGCCGACGGCGCCATCTGGAAGGACGTTGCGAAGGTGATGGGGGCGGCCGAAAGCACCCTCAAGACCAACTACTCGCTGGAGAGAGTGGACAAGATGCTCAAGGCGCGCATGGAACGCGGACCTGCCCGCCCCCGCCAGCCAGCGGTGCCCAAGAACCGCGGTGGCACCACGCCTTCGTCTGCGCAGCCGCTGCTACCGGGCCAGGCCGGCTACCCGCTCTCGTGTGCGCTGTCCTACCTGCGGCGCACGAGCAAGAACACGGTGGGGAGCCTGGCCTACCTCACCGGGGTGTCGGCCTCGTACATCTACCGGATCACCTCCGGAGAGCGAACTCCCAGCTGGGAGGTCACCAAGCGCTTCGCCCTCGCCTGCGAGGCCGACCCGGAAGACCTGATGTTCCTGTGGAATCAGGCCCACTCCCTGCAGCCCCCACCGGCCCGCAGCTACGCAGAAGCGGTCCGTGCCCTTCAAGCCGCCCTGCGCGGACTGCACCTGGCCGCATCCAGCCCCGACCTCCCGCGCCTCCCAAAGACCGCACACCTCACCGCCCGCGCGGCCGGGGCCCTCCTGGCGACCAGCACCGACGCTCCCCCTACCGACTACCACCTGCGCTGGCCGGTGGTCAGGGATCTGACGACCGCACTGCAGGGCGACCTGCAGGCCATCCGCCCGCTGTGGGAACACGTCAAATCCCCGCCCCCGCCCGCCGATCACGGCAGCGACGGAGACGGGCCGTCCTGGCCGGCTGCCGCCTTCGGCTGACCCACTCACCGACACCGCACTCCGCACCGAACACCTGGGGGAACCATGCCGCCCGCCTCACTCACCGCCGACGGCTCCAGCCCGCACACCACCCCCGTGCATCCCCCGCTCGGCGAGCAGGCCATCACCGTGGTCCTGCCCGCCGACTTCGCAGCCTTCTGCCAGCTCCACCACGAGATCTACCAGCACTTCGCCCACCACCTCCTTGCCAACCACGACACCGCGGCCGACGCCGTCCAGCACGCCCTGGGCGACCTGGCGGCCTCCTGGACCCAGGCCCTGGCCAGCCACCACACCACCGCCATCGCCTGGGAAGCTCTCACCCACCGCATCCAGCGCGCCCACACCCCGCCAACACCCCCGCGAGCGCCCTGTACTCCCTCGTCCCCGCCGCAGAAGCCGACGCCGCCGTCCTGCACCGCATCATGAGGTTGAGCATCACCACCACCGCCGACACCCTCGGCACCGAATCCACCACCGTCACCTCACTATTGGCCACCTTCGACCGCCGGCTGGCCGCCGGAGCGACCACGGCCCTGCGCGCATGCTGGCGAGCGGCCCGACAGGCGTAACCGTCGAGGATGTGTCGCCAGCGATAGGTGTGCCCTGGGCCGGTTGCAGCAGCCCAGTGGTCGGCGAGGACGAGGACAACACCAGAGCCTGTGACACGGAGCCGGTCGCTGCAACCCCTCGTTGACGGACACCGCAGCAAGAAGAGCCGCACCCGGCGAAGCCCTTCCTCCACTACCTCCGGGCCCGGATCGGCACTGCAGCGGGTTGGTCGATCGCGGCGGGGCAAGGGCGCGGGGGCGTGACCAAGGGCGCGTGGCTGTGCGGGGGCCGCCCTTGTGTGGTCACCAAATGGCGCAATACGCTCACGCACTGTCGGGGGACGGCCTCTGACCCTGCTCCGCCCCGGTGGGTGTGGAGCAACAGGTCCGCCGTCCGGTGCGGTGCGTCGGGGGTCAGCACCGAGGGGAGCGACGAACGCTGTCCGCGTGAGACTCCTGCGCGCCTGCTGCTGGGCGGCCGGTTCGCAGGAAGGGGAACATGCGTACCGCATTCAAGAAAATCTCCACCGTGGTGGGATGTGCCGCCGTGCTGGCCACCTTGGTATCGGCTGCTCCGGCTGCGGAGAGCGCCGCGGTGCCGGGTGGGTTGAAGGTGTCGCTTCAGGCGCCGCAGGCGGTTGCGGGCTCGGAACGCTCCCTGGCTGCTGCTGGGTGTGCGCCGGGGGAGAACCGCTATAACCGCACCCAGTCGTGCATCAAGGCGCCCGGGAAGCTGAACATCACCCGCAATGGGCGCCTGGAAGGCGTGATCCGGTTCACGGTCACCCAGGCCATGCAACTGCACAACTCGCGCAACTTCTCAGAGAAGTACACGTTCAAGGTCACCGGCATCGCAGGGAACACCAGCGCGGTCACCGCGGCCTTCAACGTCTCGTGCGGCGGGTCCTGCCGGGCAACGAATCACGTCAGGGGCCCGCGGGCGGTACGGGCAGGCACCGTGATCTCCGGCCCGGTCAACTACCACGACTCCACCACCACCCAGCACCAGGACCGGGCCAAGTACAGCCTGACGTTCCTCAAGCCCGGGTACACCACCGGACTCTCGCGCTGGGAATCGATGACCTTCCGCTGCGACGACATCATCCGCGGCAGCGGCATCGGCGCGGGATGCGTCTTCCCCCGCTACGCACCCGTCCTGACGACGATGGCGAACCTGCCGCACATCCGGGCCAACATCAAGCGGATCCAGCAGGCCGGCCCGCACCACTACGGCAAGCGAGGCAACTCGCCCCTGACCCGGGCGACCAGCACGGCCGTCGAGCGGGCCAACCGGCGCGTCGCCTGCCCCCGCAACCGACCCGGCCGGCCCGCCGGCCACAGCTGTGACGAGTACCCCTTCGCCAAGACCTTCCAGGGCGCCTCGCGCACCCGCAAGCCGGACTGGGGCTGGGCCTGGGTCCCGGCGAGGGAGCAAAACGCACAGGGCGGCTACCTCAGCTCCTTCTATGCTGCCCAGCGTGTGCTGAACAAGGACAAGTTCTGGGTGGCGGTGTAGAGGAGCAGGCGACATGTCCAAGGCGACGGCCAACGTGCCGGTGTCGTACAACCAGTACTACATCGGCGGGGAGATCTTCGACGTCGAAGCATGGGACTACACCGGCTTCAACGGCCTGGTCGCCGCCTTGGACGCCCCCGGGCACTTCGCGGTGCCAGGGCAGTTCGCCGTCGTGATGACCGGCACCGAGACCGGCGACGTCCGCGTCAGCGTCGACATCCTCGCCACCACCCCCCAGGAGGTCGAACTCGATGCCTGGGACGAGGTCGTCGAGGTCAGCCTCTCCCTGCCCGGCCGTAAGCGCGGTGTGACGACCTTCAACGTCGACGACTTCGAACTGCCCGACTTTCCCGAGCCCGGCCCCTACCGAGTCAGGGTCCATGCCCGCGGCCGCGACCAGGGTCAGAATCTGCTGATGGTCGAGGACGAACCCGTTGAAGAACACCTCCTCCTCGTCTGGCCCGCCCCGCCCGCGCCGGAAACGGTGCACAAACTCACCGACGCCTACGGAGCCACGATCCGCGCCTCATGAACCGGTACAGCCCCGAGCCGCTGACCGCGCGATGGGAGAAGCCCCAGCGGCCGCGGTGGAGTGCGGCGCGCCGGGGCTTCAATTCGCCTGAGCCACGGGGGAAGCTGCAGGCGGTCAGGGGAGTGGTGGCGCAGCCGGCCGGGTGCCCTGGATCCGGTCCAGGCGCTCGTACAAGGCGCGCACCTGACGGGCGCGCATCTGCGCACACCGGGCGGTTCCCCGCCGCGGCTGGCCCAATCTCCGCTCCGCCTCCTCCAGCACCACCTCGGCCAGGACGCGCGGCTCGGCGCGCGGCGGCAGGCCCTCGCACAGATACCGGAGTTCGGCTGCCACCACCCGACCGTGCCCGGTGAGCTGGAGGGCGATCTGCTCGAAATCGCGGGGCTGGAGGGCCGGGGCTTGGCCGGGGCCGGCCCAGCCGATGACGGCTTGCACCAAGCGGCTGTGCGCCTCGCGGTTCTGGGACAGGCCGAACTCCGAGTTGTGCCGGCTGTCCGGGTCGTACACGACGGTCACCGCCCCGCCCCCGCCCTCGAGGCATCAAGCGCATCGGCAGCCTCGTTGATGCGCTGCGCCAGCCGGGACGCGAGCTCCGCATTGCAGCCGCCCAGGTCGACGAAGCCGCGGCCGTTGACCGGATGGGAGCCGCGCAGCGAGGGCAGGACGACGTCCAGCCGGGCCAGGGCGGCCGCGAGGGTCGAGGCTGCGGTAGCGCCGGCCCGATGGGCGTCGCGTTGTGTGTTCTTGGTGGTCGGGCGTGTCATAACGGCCCCTTCATGCGGGCTGCGAACTGTCGTCTCCGGACGGCAGGAGGAATGGGCTCCACAGTTCCAAGGCGCGCCGTCCCTGTCGCGGGCACGAGAGTCCAACTTTTGTGGACACCCCAGGGTTTCGCGACCTGCTGTGACATCGATGGGCGCCGCAGGTGTGGGCGCTGACAGCCCGTGCAGAACGTCCGGTTGACGCTTCTGCAATTCGCTGCCGCCCTACCGTGAGGGCAGGCACACCGTCGAGGAGTGGACATGGCCCCACATCCGAGTGGCGCGAAGCGCGACCGGGATCGACTCCGGCAGGAGATGACGGAGGCTGGCTGCGATCTGGCGCAGATCAGCATGGAGATGCGGACGCGGTTTCGGATGCGGCCCCGTGAGGCGTGGCGACAAGCGCACGGCCTGACGCTGCAGGCCGCCGCGGACCGTGTCAGCGACCTTGGAGGGGCGCGCCGCGGGGTGGAGGTGGCCGCGGACGCATCACTGGTCGCGAAATGGGAGAAGTGGCCGGCCTGCTCGGGCCGGAAGCCGTCCCCACAGGTGCTGGTGATGCTGGCCGAGCTCTACGGGTGCGATGTCGCCGAGCTCCTCGACTACGAGGACCGCGTGGCGCTCCCGCCAGCCGATCTGCAGGTGCTGGAGCACCGGCCCGCGCCAGCACCGACGGCACCGCCACCGCGGCCGCCGGCGGCGGTGGAACCGCAGGGCACCACCCTGGTGGAGGCCGCCGCGGACGAGTCGGCGGCCTGGGCGATGTGGGCTGAGTCCACCAACGTCGGTGACCTGGCGTGTGAGCAGCTGCTGGCCGATACTCGCGCCCTGGCCCACGCCTACCTCGCGGCCGATCCGCCGCTCCGCGTCTTCGCCGCGGCCCGGCGCATGCGGGACAAGGTTTTCCGACTGCTGGAGGGCCACCAACACCCCCGGCAGACCAGAGAGCTGTATGCGCTGGCCGGCTATCTGTGCGGGCTGCTGGCCTGGATCAGCTGCGATCTGGACCAGCCCCACCAGGCCGATACCCACGGCCGCACCGCATGGCTGTGCGCCGAGCTAGCCGACCACGACGGAGTACGCGCCTGGACACTGTCCACACGGTCAAAGGTTGCACTGTGGGACGGTCGGATGCGCGAGGCCATCACGCACGCCCGCAGGGGTGCCTCCCACCGCCCACCGGGAACCGTGGGAATTCTCCTGGCGTGCCAGGAAGCCGACGCATGGGCGCGTCTTGGGGCCGCGGGTGAAGCCGAGGAGGCCCTGACCCGCGTAGAGGAGGCCCACACCGCGCAGCACGGCCCGGACGACGACATCGGCGGACTGTTCAGCTGCGACGACTTCCGGCGCGCCAACTACACCACCGGCGTACGACTACGCACCGGCAGCGTGGCAACAGCCCGGGACGAGGCGGCCGCCGCCCTGGCCCTCCCCACCCGCCGCGCATACGGCACGGAGGCGCAGATGCGCATCACCCTCGCCTCCGCACACGTCGTCCTCGGTCACCCCGAGGGCGCGCTGGAGGCCCTTCAGCCCGTCCTCGCCCTGGTGCCCGAGCAGCGTCTGGCCCCCGTCGCGTCGAGACTGCGGGAGTTCGCCGGCGACCTCGCCCGGACCCCAGTGTCGGGCGGGCGGGTAACGAGCCACCTGCAAGCGGCGGTCGAGCACTGGTGCCTCGAATCTGCGCCCCGCCGATTCGCCCTACCGCCAGGCGCGCCGGGCCCTCTGGCCGGAGGGGTGGCTGACTGATGGGATGCGGCCCATGACACACGCCGACCGTATGACCAACCACTGGTGGTGGAGGCCCGGCTGGGGCCCGGGAAGCCGCTTCTTCACCTTCCACTTCACCTTCCGGCAGGCGAACGACCTGCACCGCCTGGCCGCCGAGTACCGGCGCGCTCTGGCCGACGTTGACGGCCTGGACCTGGTGCCCGACGAGTCCCTGCACCTGACCACTCAGGGGCTCGACTTCACCGACCGCGTCCCGGACGGCGATCTCCGTGCCATCCTCACCGCCGCCCAGCACCGACTCGCTGCCCTCCCTGCATTCGATCTGACGGTGCACCGCCCCGAGATCACCCCCGAGGCGGTCCGCTGGGAGGCCGCGCCCAGCGGACCGCCCGCCGCGGTCAGAACCGCGCTGCGCGACGCCATCGGCACGGTGTGGAAGACCGTCCCTGAGCCCGCCGACGGGTTCGGCCCGCACGTCACGATCGCCTACAGCAGCGCCGACGGGCCCGCCGCGCCGGTCCGGGCCGCCCTCGACACCGTGAAGGCCGCGCCGGTCACCGTGCACGTGGATCACGTCGAGTTGATCGTCCTGCACCGGGACCGGCAGATGTACGAGTGGGAAGCCCACACGCAGCTCCCCCTCAGCGGGTAGCAGGAGCCACCGGTGCGCACCGCGCGCCGGTGGCGCAGCGTCGCAGGAGGAAGTGTGCGGGAGCAGTCAGCCGGTGAAAGGCGAACAGCCAGCAGCCGAGAATGGGAGGCTGAGGCGCGTCAGTGACGTCCTGTCAGTCTCCCTAACCCCAGAGGGAGCCCGATGATGCCCCCACCCGCACCCTGCTGTTGCCCCTCGGGCAGGACGCCCTGGCCGGCCTGTACCAGCTGGACACGCTGTTCCTGACGCTCCGGCGCGCCCTGGTCCCGGACGCCGAGGGGGTGCCGATCCCTGGTGCACCCATCGAGGACGTCTCCGAGGCGTACTGGCGGGTGCGCGGCGCGCTGCCCGAGGGGACGGAGGAGCTGGTGAACGGGACGGAGGAGTACCCACACAACGTGCTGCTGCTGGTAGGCCCCGACGGTGGGGCGGTGGTGCACCTGGCCGCCATTGAGGTGGCCGAAGCGGATCTCGCGCTGCTCGCCGTGTTCGCTGACGCGCTCGACCGCGCGGCCGGCCCGCGCCCCGGCCCGGAGTTCGAGGCGCTCACGGAGGCGCTGGGCGAACTCGGGTGGAAGCCCGCCTACCAGTGGCTGCTCGAGGGGGACGAGGCCACCGTCGCCCGCTGGGTGCGGCGGGCGCTGTCGCCGGTCCTGCACTCGCCCTTCAAGGGCCCTCGCGGCGCCGCCGACCACGAGATGCTGTCCGCGGTGCTGCGGCACGCTGAGGGCTGGGACAGCATCAAGGTGAACCAGGACGAGGAGGAGGTAGTCGGACGCGTGATGCTGAGCCTGGTGCGCTCGGCGATCGATCGCCGGCGTTACCCCCCAGGGCGACACCGGCCGTTACCTCGCCGTCGCGCTGTCCAGGCGCCTCGGTCGCCTGCTCACCCCGGCCGACCTCGGATTAGCTGAGCCGGAGGAGGATGACAGCATCGGGCTGGCCCTCGGGGCCGACCCGATCGACGCCCTGCTGCCGATGTGGAGGTTCGAGTTGGACCGGCGCCGTTTCCTCACGTCCTCCGCGTACTCGGTGGCCGCCGCTGCTCTGCCCCTGACCTACGTGCAGGAGATCGCTGACCGCACCGCTGCGGCCCGCTCCGGACACACCGTCGGCATGGCCGAAGTCGCCGCCGTGCGCGACATGGTGCGCGTCTTCTCCGAGATGGACGAACGCCACGGCGGTCAACACGGCCGCAGCGCGCTCGTGCAGTACCTGCGCGACGACGTCGCCCCACTGTGCCGGGGGCGCTTTCGCACAGGGAAAATCCGCCAGCACATGCTCTCCGCCGCCTCCCGCGGCGTACACCTGCTGGGCTGGAAGTCCTACGACGCAGGCCAGCAAGGACTCGCGCAGCGCTACTACCTTCAGTCCTACGCGCTCGCCGTCGAATCCGGCATCACCGGGCACGACGGGTTCGTGATGCGCACGATGGCCATGCAAGGGCTCAAGCTGCACCGGCCCGAACACTGCCTCGGCCTGGCCGAGACAGGCCTGAACCGCGCCAAGGGCAAAGTCGACGCCCAGACTGAATCCCTCTTCCGCGTCGTCCACGCCCACACCCTGGCCAAGGCCGGACAGCGCACGACCGCCCTCGCCGAAGCCGAGCGGGCAAGCGCCCTGCTGACCGCCAACCCCGGCGACGAAGTCCCGTTCTGGGCCCTGGCCTGGGGACCCCCGGCCGCATCGGTGTACTCACGCAACGCCAAGGTCTACGAGACCCTCGGCGACCACCGCACCGCCGCCGAGCAGTACGGCCGCGCCGCCGGCGCCCGCCCCGCCGGCACCTACGCGCGGATCGTCGCCCTGGACCTGGTCGCCGGCGCCGAAATGCAGCTCAAGCGCGGCCAGATCGAGCAAGCGTGCACCACCTGGAACCGGGCCCTGGACCACATGGACGGCGTACGGTCCGTCCGCACCCGTAAGGCCGTCACCCGCATGCGCGGCGACCTCGCCCGTTTCCGCGCCCGCGGCGTACGCTGCGCGGCCGAACTAGACGAACGAGCCATCGACTTCCTCGCAGGCGCCTGACGTGAACCACTCCCGTCGGCGAGGTCAGGATGGGTGCTCGTGCAACGCGCGCCCGTCTCAGCCGGTCAGCGCGAGGAAGTCCTTCACCACGGGGACACCGCGGCGGCGTACCAGGGCGCTGCGCAGCTCGGTGAGAGCGCTGCTGCCGCGCGCGGAGCTGACGCCACCCATCAGGTCCACGGCGTGCCGCGCGGTCTCCACTGTGCCGTCCAGGTCCTCCAGGGCGAGATAGGCGGACGCCTTCCGGATCAGATAGATGGCCGCTCCGCGCGGCTCCTTCTCGGCGTCGTACGGGTCGGCGTGTGTTGCGGCGGCGGTGAAGTGCTCCAGGGCGCGGGCCGGATCGTGCAGGCTCAGGGCGGCTGACGCGGCGGCCTGGTGGATCTCGCCCGCGTTGACCCAGTACACCGTCGGCAGGTCGGCAGTGGCGGGGACGCCGTTGTCATACGCGGACAGTGCGTCGTCGATTGCCCGGTACGCAGCGGCCGGCTCACCCGCGAGCGAGTACGCACGGGCCCGCCGGATGTGGAGCATAGTCAGGGCCCGCGGGGAGGCGATGCGGTCTTGGTGTACCAGCGCGCCGTTGATCAGATCGAGTGCGCTGCGGGGGTCGGAGGTAGTGCTGCCGTAGCGGACGTTGGCCCAGAAGGCGGCGACGATCGCGCCGGTGGTGTGGTCACCGGAGCTGGCGGAGGCCCGCAGCGCGGCGTGAAGGTGCTTCTCGGCCGCGGCGACGTCGCCGTTGTCGTAGGAGCACCAGCCCGCCAGACGGGAGGCTTCGGCGGCGCTGGCGTATAGGCGGCGCTCGGTGGCTTCGGTGTAGGAGTTGTCCCGCAGGAGCCGTTTGATGAGCCGCACCTCGGCTCGGGCGGCGTCGTAGACGTAGTCGGCGCCCAGGTCGTCGTCCAGGTGGCGAAGCTCGTCCAGCCGGATGTCGAACCGGTCAGCGACCCTCTTGCCGATCTTGCGGCCAGTGACGGCATTGGCGGAGGTGGGGGCGGCGATGGCCCATTGAGCGATAGCCGCGGCGACGGTGCCGCCCCCGGCAGTGAGAAAGGCGCGTCGGTCCACGGTGGGCCCTCCGGCATCGTCGAGTGCGGTAATGGTTCCCTCTGCGGTCCACGGCGACTCCCATACGGCGCTGTGGTCCCGGATGCCGAGAAGCAGCCAATGCGGCCAGGTGCGTGCGCGTACCTCGAAGGCCGGGATTTCCAGCACGGCGGCCATGGCGAGCTGCGTCGGCTCGTTGGGAACCTGCGGACGTACGGGCCGGGTCCAGCGGGAGAGCTTCTCCTTGCGGCAGCCGAGACCGCCATAGCCCAAGGCCCTGTGTGCAGCGGAGACGCGCCGTAAGTAGTACTCGTTGGTCCAGCCGTTCAGTGCCAGCAGCTGGGTGAGCGGGTGCCGGTCCGCTAACGCGCCCTCGACCATGCCTTCTCCCCTTTCCCAGAACCGCACACGGGTGTCCAGTGTGGCGGGGGCGCGGCCCGGCCACAGCCGTTCCCATTGGAAGGCAACCAGCGCAACCAGAGGCAACGGCAGGCAACCTGCCGCACCTTCCTGCCGACGCGCCCGGCCGCTGTCATAGGACCGCCAGCGCCGCCAGTCCGGTGGCGCACGTCAAGGAGGTTCTGCGATGCAGCAGTCCCAGATCCCGGCGAAGTCCACGCGGACGCTCAAGGCCGCGCCGAAGGTGACCGCTCAGGCCGTCACTGCCCTCCAGGGCCGGGTGGCCAAGGTGGTCGGCTCCGGCACGCTCGACAGCGCGCCGTTCAGCTACCACCACTGATCCCCGGTTCCTGGGAGGCGTGGCCGCCGCTGCACGCCGCGGCGGCCACGCCTCCCGCCGTATCCGCATCACCTGGAGGAGCACGATGACCGACCGCTCGCTCACGTTGACGTTCCTGGGGCATCAGACCTGGCTGGTGGAAGGGGACGGGCACTGGATTCTGGTCGACCCGGTCCTCGGCCGCGGCTTCGGGCTCTCGCCCGAGTTGGAGTTCCGTATCTGGCCGCCGCGCACCGTCGAGACCGCCCGGATGCCGCAGCTGGACGCGCTGGTGCTCACGCATGAGCACCTGGACCACTTCCACCTCCCGACCCTGGCGGCCCTGCCGAAGTCGCTGCCGGTCTACACCGGGCCGCTGCTGCCCGCACCCGTGGCCGAGGCGATCGAGTCGCTCGGCTTCACCGTGCGCCGAATCGACCACACCGGCGTCATCCAGTTCGGCGAGCTGACCATGAGGCTGTACCCGGCCGGCGCCCGGACTCTGTTCTGGGAGGACCGTGTCGTCCAGCCCGTCGCCCGGGTCGGCGACGGCCCGCCGGTGGTCATCGGCGTGGACGCCGACCTCTCCGACGTCTACAAGGACGCCGTCGCCTCTGGCCGCGAGCCCATGCCGCGCATGGCCATCGTCTCCAACAACTCCCAGATCGCACCGCCCGGGACTCCCGGCTCCGACACCAACCTGCTGCCCGGCACCGGCGACATCCGCGGCCGTAAATCCGGCCTGAAGGTGCTGGGCGAGCTGCTGCTGGACTACCTCGAACCCCTGCCCGGCATCCGGGATGTAGCGCTGTGCGGCAACGGCTTCCTGCCGGCCAACACCCCCCACGGCCCGTACCTGTACGCCGACCACCCCGCGATGGCCCAGGCCGCCAATATTCTCCAGCACCTGTTCACCGTCCACGGCCCCCGCCCCGGCGACCAGCTCACCGTCCCCGGCGACGGCCCGGTCACCAGCGAACGGGTCGACTGGGTCCACATCGACGAACGCTTCGAGGCTCAACAGCTCGCCGCGCACGAGGCGTTCCTGGCCGAGCCGAAGGCCCCGCCGATCGCCCCGATCGCACCACCGATCACCGACGGCGGCAGCGCCCTGATCGAGCTGGACGAGGAACTGCCGCGCCTCGCGCGGGAGCTGGTGCCCACCAGCGCCGGGCAGCTCGCTGCGAGCATCCCCGAGTACCTGGACGGCCAGCCATTGGGCCCGCACCGCATCCTGCTGGTGTTGCGTGACCTCCCCGGCGGCTGGGAACGGCGCTACGCCTGGGACCTGACCACCGCGAGGTTCACCCTCGTCGACCCGCTCGACCTGGACGAAGCGATGGCCCGCTACCCGTTCGGGTTGATCATGTTCTTCCAGGACCTCATCGGCATCCTGCGCGGCCAGGTCCAGATCTGGGACGTGGCCGGGTCCTCCATGCAGTGCTGGAACATCGGCCGCCCGCTCGACAGCTTGGTGTACGCGCTGTTCGCCATCTACGGCGAGCACCAGCGCCCCGAACTGGCCGCCCGCTCCTACGCCTACGCCCTCGGCCACCTCGCCGGCGCCCGGCGAGCGGGCTGAGACGGTGCGTCCCGCCACGGCGGCCGAGGCCCTGCACGGACTGATCCGCGTCCGTCCATACGGATGGCTCGCCTCCCCGCTGCCCACCAACCCGGCCGCCGCGGCGGAACGCCTGCACAAGGTCCGCGACCAGGACCACGCCGACCACCCGGCCGCCGGCGGGCCGCTGGAGGTCCTGGCTGCCCGCGCCACCGCGGCCGTCGCCGCCCTGGGCGAGCCGCCCGCCGCGGTGCTCAAGGTTCACGCCGACCCCGACGCGTTCAACGCCGAGCTCCTCGCCTATGCCCTGGTCGGTCACTCTCCGGTCCTGCCGCGCCTGCTGGGGGCAGCTGATGCCTCCCGATCCCTGCTTCTGGAGCACCTGTCCGATCCGTTCGACTGGGCGCCGGCCGACGCGCCCGCCGCCCTGGTCGACGCTGTCGCCGCCGTCCACGCCGCCCCGGCCGGCCTCGACGCGGCATCCGCCGACGCGCTGGCGCCGTTCCGCCTGGACCGGCTCACCGCGGCCCCCGCCCCGGCCTGGATCAGCGACTTGGACGCCTGGCACACCGCCCTCACCCTGTGCATCCGTGCTTACGGGTCCGAGCACGTCCCCGTCGGGCACCTCGACCTCAAACCCGAACACGTCCGCCACCGCCGCGGGGACGGTGCGGTGTGTCTGATCGACATCGAGACTTTGCGCCCGGATGTCACCGGGCTGATTGACCTGATCACCCTGCCCGCCGTGCTCCGCCAGGCCGGACACCCCATAGCCGGCCCCGACGTCCGGGAGCTGTACCGCGCGGCCACCGCCCGGCACGGCGCCGCCTGGACCACCAGCGACCTGCGCGCTGTCTTAATCGCCTACCAGCGGGCCACCAGCGTCGCTACGCTCTCCGGGCTGGCCGACTGAATGGCCGCCCCGCCGCGACTCCCCGTGAGGACCCTTCGGCCATGGAACCCACCGCACCCGCCGCTGCCCTTGCCGCCGCTGCCGCCCGCTCCCTCGGCGTCGAGGACCAGCCCAAGCACCTCACCGGCCGCAAGGGCGCCGACACCTGGCGGGCCGGCGCCTGGACCATCAAGACCGCGACCCCCGGCGCCCGTGGCCACCTCGCGCACGAGCACGCCGCCTACGAACTGCTCCACCGCCAAGGCCGCCACCCCGGCCCCCGCAGCACCGCCGGTCCCCAAGGCCGGTGGATGGCCGTGCCCTGGGTCGACGGCCGCCCCCTGTGGGACCTCTTCGCCCCGGCACGTGAGGACACCGCCACCGCCGAGCAGCGCACGCGGATGCGGGAAGCCGCCCGAGCCGCGCTCACCGCGCTCCAGGAGTTCCACGCGGCCGGCTGGATTCACGGCGACATGCAGACCGAGAACGCCGTCGTCCTCCCGGGCGGCACGGTCGAGTTCATCGACTACGACAACGCCCAGCACCCCGAACTGCCGCTCCCCTTCCCCTACCGCGGCGGCCTGGTCCACGTCATCGCCCCCGAGATCGCCGCCCAGCTCATGACCACCGGAGACGACCAGCACGTCAGCCTCACCCCCGAGGCCGAGCTGTACGCCCTGGGCGCCGCCCTGTACTGGGCATGGACCGGCAATCGCCCCACCGCCTACCGCGGCGACCCCGCAGGCCCGCACGCCGAGCTGTTCGCGGACATCGCCGACGGCCGCCGCCGAAACCTCACCGAGGACCGGCCGTGGACAGACCCGGAACTTGAGGTCCTGATCCTCGGCGCCACCCGCCCTGCCCCCGCTTCCCGCAGCTACAACAGCGCGCCCGATCCCCAGCCGTAGCGGCCGCACC
This sequence comes from Streptomyces sp. P9-2B-2, assembly GCF_030406865.1. NCBI lineage: Bacteria > Bacillati > Actinomycetota > Actinomycetes > Kitasatosporales > Streptomycetaceae > Streptomyces > Streptomyces sp. P9-2B-2. The sequence goes on from NZ_CP129127.1 coordinate 113,664, forward strand.
CGACGACACCGCCGAGGGTGGTTGCGACCAGGACGGTGGAGACGGCACGGGCACGGTGGGCGGGGGCGGCGAGGTCGGCTCCGGCGTAGCGGGCCTGGAGGTTGGTTGCGGTACCGGCGCCGTAGACGAACAGGGCGAGGAACAGCAGGACAGGGTTGTCGGCGACGGCGGCGGCGATGACCCCGGCAGCGCCGAGGGCGCCGGTGAGGTATCCGGCGGCCATTCCGGGGCGGCGACCGCGGGACGGGGAGATCCGGCCGACGGCGACGGCGGCGAGGGCGGAGCCGGCGGCGAACAGGGCGCTGGGCAGGCCGGCGAGGCTGGTCGAGCCGAGCATGTCCTGGGCGAGCAGGGCGCCGACGGTAATACCGGCGGCCAGCCCGGCACCGCTGAGGACCTGGGAGGTGACCAGGACGGTCAGGATGCGGCGCTGGGCTTTGCGGTGCGGGGATATACGAGTTGCGGCGGGGGCTGTGCTCGTCACAGGAGGTTCTTTCTCTGGGGAGTGGCGGTGTAGCTACGGGGAGGCCCGACCGTCGCTTGCGCAGCCTTGCCCCTGCCCTGATGGAACGCCTTCAGCGACAGGCAGTCGGAAGGAACCGGGCGGATTGGCGGGGGTAGCGTGGTTCAGCATTCAGCGGTCCTGGCCTTTCCGGGGGGCTTGCCGGGCTCGTATACCCGTATCTCGTGCCAGTCGGTGAACCGGCGCTCCGTCAGCCGCAGACCGAGTTCGCCGACCTGATCCGCGTCCAGCCCAGGGGCGAAACCCGACAGGCCCAGGCTCCGCTGATCTGCCTGCGAATACAGTGACAGGACGCAGGCCCCAGGGCGCCAGGACGAGATCACGAGATGGCCTGCGAGCGCCGGCAGAAGGTCGCGGAACACCTGGTATTGCTGCTCGACCGTCAGGTGGTTGATGGTTCCCATCATCATGGTGACCAGGTCGAAAGGACCGTGGCGGTTGAGCAGCGAGGTGAAGGCCATGGTGTCGAGGAAGTCCGCGCGGTGTACGTGGACGGGACCGTGCCCGTGCAGTGCCTCACACCGGGCCACGGCGGCCGTTGACTTGTCGATGCCATGGGCCGCCGCAAACCCTCGGGATGTCCCCCACCGCAGGTAGCGACCCGTGCAGGTGCCGAGGTCGAGATGCCGGGCGGCGCAGTCGACCACGTCACCCACCTGGCGCTCGAACCAGGTCTCCACCGCCTCCAACTCGGCTTGGAGTATCGCCGCATCCAGGCCAGCGGCACGGTCGTAGCGTTCGAGCCAGTCGTCGTCGTACCACCCGCCGAACAGCTCCGGCGCCTCTGTCGTCCGGACAGACGCGGCTGCTTGGCCCCTCATGCGTCCCCCCCGGCGCGCAGGCGTGCCTGCAGCTCAGCCTGGTGGATGCCGCCTGATGACATGACGTCCATGATCTTTCGCCACCGGGAGGCTATGGCTTCCCGGTTACGGGCCAGCTCAGCGGCGAAGTCATTGCACTTGCAGCCCGTGATGTGCACATAGTTGGCGTAGGCCATGAGCGGGGTGTGAACCGCCGAGAAGAGCCCGTCGTCGCTTTCACCGATCATCAAGGGGTCGAGGACACCCATCGACCGCAGGTCCGAGGTGTCCACCCCCATTCCTGGGCTGACCGTGAACCCATTCACAATCCGGTGTTCCACATACTTCACGGTGGGCTGGTGGATGTTCCGGAACCCGCACAGGGTGCGCACCAGTAGCGGGGCGCTTGCGGCAAGGGCGGCCGGCTGCGCCTCACCCAGGTCGCCCGCCTTGTTGCGCCCGGTGAGGATGGTCGGCTCGAAGTACGAGCGCAGGCCCTGATCGACGACGTACGCCGCGACCCCGGGGAGGTCGGACACACTGGCGTCGCTCACCGGCATCTCGATGCCGAGTCGCGCCCGCAGATCACCGGTGAAGATCTGCTCCATCATGGCGATCAGTCCGGAGGGCAGAGAGAGCGTGGTGCCCCGGCTGTCCACCGAGATGTACCGGTAGTCGCCGGTCATGGGGCGCCGCAGCGACGTGTTGCGGTCCGCGTCCGGACTCCACAACGAGTGGTAGATCTCCACGTGTTCGCGGTACTCGGCCAGTTCCGCGAGCAGAGCTCGGACCGTGGGGTCCGGCTGCCCGTCACTGATGAACTCATGCAGTCGGCGCTCGATACGTTCCCGGCTGATGCCCTGCAGATGCTGACGGGCACTCTCCCATACCGAGATCGCCGCGCTCTCGCTGGAGAAGGCCAGCCCGGCAGTGAACAGCAACCACTGCATGCCCTGCCGCTGGAACTCTTCGAGGAGGTCGAAGAAGCGGGGAAAGAGCGTGGGCTCTCCGTCGCCCGATGTGTACACATTGCGGGCGCCCAGCAGCTTTGCCTGACGTATCACCGCAAGGCCGCCGTTGAAGTAGGAGTCGACCAGGGAGTTGGTGTAGGGGCGGGTGGTGATAGAAACAGCCGCGGCGTAACAGCCCCTACAGCTCATATTGCACTGTTTGGGGATGAAGAGGTTGACCGTCTCCATAGTGTCCTGGGAAGCCCGCGACACCTCGTTCGCCAATTGCGGGCCGTCCATGGACCGCAGCTGGGCCAGCCGGTCCGCGTAGGCGTTCCGGTCCGCGCCTTCGAGTCCCACGGTCCCACAGCTGCGCGCAGTTTCGTCGGCGAAGCTTTGCAGGTACTCCTCGTAGAGCGGTGCGCCGTACGCCACACCGATGCTGTAGTCGACCGTCATGACGTTCTGGACGAGCTGACGGATACGAGGCTCAGCCGGCAGGTGGCTGGGAAGGAGGTTCATCGCCCCGAAGGCGCCGCGTCGAGACTTGAAGAAGTCCATGACATCGGCCGCTATCTGCGGGACCTGCGGCGTCTTCTCCCGTGTGATTGTCATTCCTTGCTCCTCAGCTCGTAGCTGCCACAACGCCCTGGCTGGCGCCGCTGCCCCTCGACCCAGGGCGATGAGCGGGGTGAAGCCGACGTCGACAGGCTGGTAGGTCTGGCGTATGCCGCAGCCGATGGCGTTGAGATTCTTGAAGGCGGCGTGGTCGCGGTGAGGAAGCCCTCCGCCACTCCAGGTGCTGTTCACGGCCAGCGTGAGCCGGCGCTGTTAGAACTTCTTGCAACGTGTTCCGTTGCCCGTGTACGGGGCGGCTGGCGAGTCGTCGTAGCTCGCCAGCAGTTCGTCCTACGGCGTGGGAAGGCTGACGAAGCGGCAGCCCACGTCACCGAGTGGCATGGCGGTGTCCTTGCGCGCGGGGTAGTGCGGCGGGCGGGGTTCAGCCCCAGCCGAGGTCGTCCTCAGCGGTGGCGATGCGGGCGTGCCCATGCTCATGCCCGGCGGCCGAAGAGACGGCGACGGGCGCCACCGCCGATCCAGGCCAGAGCTGAATGACCAGTCCTGTGGGCACCAGTCCGGGCAGGGCGTGAGGGGAGGAAGCTAAGGCAGGACGCTTTGCGCAGGTGTTCATCTACAAATCCCCGTTCTGGTCGTGCAGGCGCCGCAAGGCGCCCGGCGGTTGAGCGGTTCCATGCTGCGCGCACAGGACACTCTTCGGCGCACTTGACACGCATCGTTATGCGAGGCGGCCAGCTTGGACGGGTGAATGATCAGTAACTTAATATCGCAAACATGAACATAGCCGAGCTAGCATCTGCGACTCCGCTAGGTGAGTTAGAGCGCCGCATCTATGAAATTGCCGTATTTCGCATAACTGTTGAGGAGCGGGAACTCACGGACCAACTTGGCGTGTCCCCGGACCGCGTGGCGGACGCCGTCCGCACGCTGCTCGCTCTTGGTCTGCTGCGCGAGCAGGAGGGGACACGCGGCACACACATCGCCATAGCGCCGGACAGCGCGGAGATCCAGCTGGTGGGGCCCGCGATGCGCCGCATCGCCCAGATGCAGAGCGCCATGGACCAGATCCGCGGAGAGTTCTCGGAGCTGCTCGACACCTACCGGTCCGGCATGCTCCACCGGCTGCGACGCGAGGGCGTGGAGATCATCACCAACCTCGAAGCGGTACGGGCTCGACTGGAGGATCTCTCCGCCGGCGCCAAGAAGGAGGTGCTCACTTCCCAGCCAGGCGGGGCGCGGTCCGCCGAAGTCCTCGGCGAAGCCGCAAGACGCACCGAGGCCACCTTGGGGCGTGGTGTCGTGATGCGCACGCTGTACCAGCACACGGCGCAGTTCAGTCAGGCCACGCTCGCTTTCGTAGAGCGGATCACCGAGCTGGGCGCCGAAGTCCGCACGCTCGGTGACGCCTTCTTCCGGTTAATTGTCTTCGACCGGGAGGTGGCCTTGATCGAACTGCACGACAATCCACGGGGAGCCGCGCTGGTACGGGATCCCAGCGTGGTGGCCTTCATGGTCGACGTATTCGAGCGCGCCTGGGCGCAGGGCAGGCCCTTCCCGTTGGCGGTGGGCCGCAGGGAAGCCATAGCGGCGTCGGATGCGGTGAAGGCCGACATCATCCGCATGCTGATCGCGGGTGCGGACGACAAGGTGATCGCCCGCCGGTTGGCGGTATCGGTACGGACGTGCCAGCGGCACATCAACGAGATCATGGCGCTAATCGGGGCACGCAACCGCGTTCAGGCGGGGTATCTGCTGCGGGAGGCGGCCCCGTACGCGACCGGCCGCGCCGCCCCGGGGGTGACGCCGACGTGCGGAGAGGAGCCGGGACCCGCCAAGCCCGAACTTCCGGAGTGGTGACCAAGGGGCGGCTGAAGGGGTCGGGTCTCCGGGGGCCCGTCGGGGGGAGGTTCGGGGGTGGCAGACGCCATCCCAGGTTGCTGGCCAGCGTGTCGGGCGCCGCCTCGCGCAGCACCGAGTGACCCAACAGTCCACGAGGCACGGCGCGGCCCTGGCGGCGAGACCGCCGGCTCTGCTGCTGAACGGAGGAGGCTCCGAAGCCAGTCCATGTCTTCTCATACGCTTCCGTGGGCGGCGGTCGACGGTGACGGCTTAGGCTGCTGAGCCTGGGGGCCACCGCCATGACGCCGCCCCGGCGGCCTGCCCCTTTCATGATCGCAAACCTTAGGACAGGAGCATGCTGTGACGACAGCAATCGTCGGTTTCGCCGTCTTCGCCTTGCTGGTGACGATGGTCCCGGGCCCGGACACGCTGCTGGTGCTACGCAACTGTGTGCGCGGCGGGCGTATTTCAGGTGTGGCTACCGCTGTGGGGGCGGCGGCGGGCTCCCTCGCCTGGGCGGTCGCCGCGGCGGTCGGTCTCGCCGCTGCTCTTCAGCAGTGGGACGCGGCGTTCATGGCCTTACGCCTGGCGGGAGCGGCCTACCTGGTCTTTTTGGGCGCGCAGGCCCTCTGGGCGCAGCGTCGGGCCGCCAGGGCGGTCCGGGACGAGGAGGCGGCCGAGCCGGAAGTCCCGGCCGTTGCCGCACCCACCGCGATAGCGGCCTTCCGCCAGGGGCTGTTGAGCTGTCTACTCAATCCGAAGGTGGGGATTTTCTTCGTCGCCGTCGCCCCGCAGTTCCTGCCGAAAGACGCCTCCGCCTTCTCAACTACGCTCCTCTTCGGCGCCATAGATGCGGTGATCGCCGCGCTGTGGTTGATCCTGATCGCGGTCTTCGCGACGCGCCTGCTGACCTGGCTGCGTCGCCCCCGCGTGAACCGGACCTTGGAGCGGACCACTGGTGGGGTGCTGGTCGCCCTGGGAATCGGCGCCGCAGTCGAAACGGTCTAGCTCGCCACGGATCGTGATCACAGTGATTACCATCGGGTCATCGTGAATGCGGTGATCCGCTTCGTACCGAGTGGCGGATCACCGAGCCCATTCCGTACCCGGCCTCACAGGGCCGTGCATCCGGCCGGGTCCTGCAGCGGGGTGACGCGCACATCGGGGCGAACGGCCGCGAGCACCTCGGCGACGGTCGTGCCGATCGCCTCGCTGTGTGCGGCTCCCTCGCCAGGGCATCCCAGAACCACTAGCAAGGCCTGACTGTCCTCGGGGGTGAGCTGGCGGGCGGCGGAATCGCAGTCCCGCCGCCCGAGCCACGCGAACGGCTCCACCGTGCCGTCCGGCTCGCGAGTGCCGTAGATCAGGTCGCCGGCCGGGACACGGCGGGAACGGGTGGTGAATGCCGGCGTGATCCGCTCATGACCGGAGGCGCGCGTGATGACGAGGTTCCGCTGCCCGTCGGTGGGCAACGTCCGGTGCAGGCCAACGCCGGCGCCGTGCCGCAGCGTCGCCACAGTCACCGCATCGACCACCGCACCGTGCGAAGCCCAGCCGCGTGTGCGTACCAGCTCCCGAAGCCGCTCGCCCGCCGGGATGATCTCGGCGTGCCCGAGGGCGGCGAGCAGTTTGCGATAGCCCTCCGGGATGGGGGAGCGGGCGTCGTACAAGGCGCCGGCCTGCTCGGCCGTCAGCCCGTCCTGGGCGAGGAGGGGCCCGTCGGACGTCAGACGCCAGATGCGGGGGTGGTGCAGGCCCAGAACGTGGACTTCGGGTGAGACGCGTAGGCGCATGGGGCTTCTCCAGCAACGGTAGTTGATTCGGTATCGCCGATATCCGGCAACGGCGTTGGCCGGCAACGACGTTCGGATGGTCCGCCAGCCATCCTCCTCCAGCCGTACGGATCTTTATCCCGGACACCTCAATTGTGTCGGTTTGTTCAGCCGACCGAACCTGTTTCCGCAGATCAGGACGTGTTTGCGCGGCACAGCGGCGGCCGGTGCGTGCACACGATGGGCAACGAGCATCCCAAGCAACCGACCCGGGGGAGAGCCGTGCGATTAGACCGAAGCGAGCCGGACATCGCCAGCCAGGAGCAGGTGTTGCCACTGATCAGCGAGTGGATCAAGGGAGACGACTTCTCCTGCCTCGCCGCCAAGGCCGCCGTACGTCGCGGACTGTTGGGCCACGCGGTGCTCGGCCCACTGGGGGCACCCGGAACCACCGAAGCCCTCCATGCGCACCTGGAGCGTTTCGTGACCGAATCCCTCGATCCACAGGAGAACTTCGCCACCTTCGTCGCGGTCTTCGACGGACCGACGGGGCTGATGGAGGAAGAGTTCGAAGGTGCACTGTGGGGGCAGCTCCAGGAGCTGCACGATTACGACGCTCAGCGATACGGCTGGGCAGCAGGAGCGGACGACGACCCCGAGTCTCCGCATTTCGCATTCAGCGTCGCAGAACACCCCTTTTTCGTCGTGGGGTTGCACGATGCGGCCTCCCGGATCACCCGCCGCTTCCCGCTTCCCGCGGTGGCGTTCAACTCGCACCATCAGTTCGACCGGCTGAAGCGGAGCGGGGTCTACGCGGGGCTGCAGCGGCGCATCCGCGAGCGGGAGATGCGGCTGCAGCATTCCGTTAACCCGAATCTGAGTGAGTTCGGCGATATCTCGGAAGCGCGTCAGTACTCCGGGCGCAGCGCAGAGGCCGAGTGGAAATGCCCCTTCCGCCCTCTCGCGCTGAAGCGCTGAGCCGCCCGCGCGCCCGGCCAAAGGTCGCGGACGAGCCGTCCCGGCGGGGCCACCCGCCACCCGCCACTCACACGGAGCGCGACGGGTGGCCCCTGTCCGGTGGGCGGACGATGTGACCGAGCGCGGATCCGGCGGGGTCGAGCGTTGTCTGCTGACCCACGACAACTCAGCAGTAGCCTCGTCCCCATGGGACTGGACATCACTGTGATGATCGTTGACTGGTCATGGCTGGGGGAGGTGCCACCTCGGGAGCGGCTGTCGCGGTTGAGGGATGCCTGGTACGCCGACGAGACGGGGCTGTGGGATCACGGCGCACCGACGGTCAAGGGCGACTGGGAATGGCCGCGGGGCCCGACGGCGCCTTCTTCGCCGTCTACGAGTTCCTACGCACCTGCGGCTCGTTCAAGCCCCACTTCTGGGCCGGGGAACGGTGGGAGCCCCTCCGCGACCATGCCGACCCGATGGTGCGGACCGGGTTGGACACCTTGCTGCTGGGACTGATCTGGAATGGGTCAGACGGTGAGGCGGAGCACACGGATCCGGGCTTCTTCTGTGATGACCTTGGATTCTCCTACGGCCTCCTGGTCGGGCGGTCGCCGGACAGTGTTCGGGAACTGGCCGCGACATGGGAGGGGGTACGGCCCCGGCTCGGCGGGTTGCGTGGGGGCTTTGACGAGCATGCCGCTGTTCCCGCGGCGCGCTGGTTCCCCGACTTCGAGGCGTTCACCGACCTGTTGGAGGAGTGGGGCCGCGTCCTCAGCGAAGCAGCACGACGGGGCTGGGGCATCGTGGGGCTGAGCGAATAGGGCCGGCCCCGGTCGCTGTCGCCCGCATGGTGGCCACGCCGGATCGCCGCGTACAGGCGTCGCGGAGCTGGGCCGGCTGACGGCGGTGGCGTCGTCAGCCGGCCTGAGCCGATCCGAGTGCGGTGGTTGGCAACGTTGGGACCGCTTGCTGCCGCGGCTCCACGAAGATGCCTGACCGACCCCGCCGCCATGGGCGCAGCGTTCGGCCCCGGCGGCCAGCTCCCCGCAGCAGCATTCGGGTAAATCGAAAGCGAGGTGCTTCAGGCGTGAGGGAAGCTCGACCCGCACAGGCCGTCCGACCTGCTGAACCTGGTGCACCGGATGGAAGCCATCGGCGGCGTCTACGACTTCCTCCCCGACTCCGCGGCCGCCGACGGCGACCCACCCAACTCAGCCGCCGGTGCTGCTCTCTCCGACCAGACCACACCCGGGATCCGGGACTGACCAGCTCCCGCAGCAACCAGGCCTCGCCGACGAGCACCACGCAAGACACAGCGCCGTACCGTCGTACAGAGAAAGCCGAACCAGGTCGGGGTGACGATGAAGGACCAGCACAGCCAGGCGGGCCGCCTGCGAGTACACACCGGTGCTGAACCTCCCGACGAGGCGGAGATGGGGCAGACCGGGGCACGGTCAGCTGAACTGCGATCCGCGCTTGACAGCATCCGCAACATCCGCAACCTCACCAACCTCGGATCCGACCCGGGTGCGCGCCCCACCGAGTGGGAGCAGCGCCGGCTGCTGCGCACGGTGAGCCTGCTGCTGGAAGCCGATTGAGAAGAGTCAACCGTTTATAGGCGGGACTCAATACCGAAGCCGTCCAGCAGCACGCGAACGCGACGTGCGATGTCGTCACCGATCGGCCGGACAGCCTCTACTCCCTGGCCAGCGGGGTCGTTCAGCTTCCAGTCCAAGTACTTCTTGCCGAGAAGACCAGGCAAGCGTCGCCGCAGCCATGGTGATCACCGCATCGGAGGCTTGCACCGCCTCCAGCGTCAGCACCTTCGGCGTCTCGGCCGACAGTTCACCGCGCTTAACCGACCACGGTCCGCGCACACCGCGTTCGGCACCAACGGCCCGGCCGGGGGCGTTAAACGGCGCCCCTGGTACCACCGGCCTCTTCAAGAATGCACTTGCTGTTCTCCGACGACAGCCACCGCGCCAGTCCCCGACCCTACTCACGGCTTGGTTCGTCTTGACCACCATCGTCGCCGGGGGCTATGTCATCAGGGGCCCCCTCCGCCGACATCGTGCCGTCAGAACCCACTCCAGAATGCTCCTGGTTGTGGGCGCCGTCAGGGCCGACGCCCTCGCCGTTCGCTTCACTTCCCGCACTGCGACCCCGCTGGACGCCCCGGCGCAGATTGCTCAGCCTGCCCCGTACGTCGCCAGGGGTGCGGGAGATCTGCGGGCCTCCCCGTGGGGTGCTCTCCGTGGCTTCCACCAGGTTGGCCTTGGGCACCCGCCGCGGCAGGCCGGAGGCGGTGACCCCGCCCCGCCTATGCTTCCGGAGCTGCGTGGCCTCCTGCCACCGCTCGTGGTTCGCCGCACGCCAGCTGCTGTCGCCGTTGCTCTCCGGTGTGGGGGCCGGTGCCGACGCTTCCTGCTCCACGGGCCGTGCGCCGTTGGTGCCGCCGCTCGCGGTGGATCCGCGGCGGGGAAGCTCGGCGTCGGTCAGGGCGTGGGCGGCGGAGGAGGCCGGCCCCGGACGGTCGAACTGCCCGCGTGAGTCCGGACGCCGCGGTAGCGGGAACTGCGCTGTGTCCGGTCCCGGACGGGCGAAGGGCACGTGTGAGTCCGGTCCCCGCCTCCCCCAGCGATCGGTGAGCAGTCTGTTGTCCGTGGCAGCAGGATGGGCGATGAGCCTTTCAGCCCAGCGCCGTGTGCCTTGGGCCTCTGTACCGGACAGTTCGACGCGGACGGCAGGGGCCTGCACGGCCTCTACGTCGAGGTGAGCACGAAAGGTGATCTTACTGCCGGGCGCGGAATACAGGGGCGTGCGGACGCTGTCATGCGACTCGTCGGGCACGATCTGTCTGCTGCCCACATACAGCTCCACCTTCACGTCGTCGAGTGGCACGCCGGCGGTCTGCGCAACGTCAATTGTCAGTCGTCCTTCGCCGCTGGGGAGCAGCATCGTCGCGGCGTGGGTGACTCCAAAGCGGGGCCTGATGCCGTCGTCTCGCAGGGAACGCTCCAGTGCGAGTTGGTCGCGCATCGCATTGGCCTGGTCCTCGGCCGCCTTGACGGCGCGTCTCGCACTCTGCGCCTGCCACCAGCCAACCCCCGCCGCAGCGGCGGCAACAAGCGCGCTGGCAGCAGAAATGAAGTCGCCCGCATCCATCGGCCCGCCCCTGTCTCGTCTCGTATGCACTCCTGCTTCCCTCACAGACGATGAGGGGTATCAGCCAGGTTCTCAGGAGAGACAGGAGACCGGGGTCGTTACGGGAGAGCCGCTTCGCCAACTGCGAATGGCGGTCGCGTAGCCCTCGTACCTCAGGCACTGATGCGGATCGTCACCATGTGCCTAACTTGCCTTACTCTCCTCCAACGCGTTGAGCTGTAGGGATAGTTGACAGCACTAGATAACGAGCGAGGACCCGACGTCTGGGGTGTCGCTTCGGCTGATGACGCAGGTGCCTGATTGGCGGGGTGGGGCCCTCGCCAGCGCCAGCGGCCGCCGTCCCGAGCACCTCGACCAGGCCCTCAACTCCGCGGGCGAGTCCACCGCTCTCGGCGAGCCACGACACGGCTCGGGTCCCGACGCCGTGAGCCGGGGCTGCGCAGGGGGCAGCTGTAGGATCGAGCCACAATGGCAGAAACGTTCGATTTTCCGCGTGATCTGGTGGCCGCCCAGCTGGAGCTGCGCAGCGTGCAGTCGGAGCTGTCCGCCCTGTACAAGCGCTTGCCCTGGTCGGTGGAGCCCCTGCCGGGGTGGTCGCACACCAAGGACGGTGGCCGCTACTACGAATCGAAGCGCCCCGATTCCCCAGGCTGGAATGACGAGGAAAAGCAGCAGGTCAACGACTTGCGCGCCCGCCAGATGGAGCTCGTCACCTTCATCTACGTCCACGACTTCTGGGCCTCGTGCTCAGACCCGGTCACCGCGCGCTCCGCGCTCAAGCATGTCCCGGAAGCCGGCGCCGCCCCGACCCGTGATGGATGACAAGGACGACCTGACGCCGGACGTCTCGCCCCCGCCCCCGCAGGCAGACGTCACGCTCCCGAATGGCCACCACCTGCAGGCGGCGGTCACCCGCCGGCGCCGGGACCGCTCAGTGGGTGTTTTTGAACCAAGCTGCTGGCGAGTGCCGCCGGTTGAGTTCTGGATAGACCGGGACGTCGTCGTGTGGCCGGTGCCGGTGTGGCAGAAACCCGGGCTCAGTCCAGTTCCAGCATGCCCACCGTTTGGTCTCCGCTGGTCTCTCCAGTTGGTCGGAAGCCGAGCGCCAAATAGAAGCCTGTGGGGCCATCCGGTCCGGGATGCCAGGTGGTAGTCAGGCGGGTGCCACCTCGGTGCCGGATCTCAGCGGCTACGGACTCCACTGCGAAGCGTCCGTAGCCCCGGCCCTGCTTTCCATCCGCGATGTTGAGACGCCAGAGCCCGGAGCGAAAGTCGGTGCCTTTCCCGGTCCAGTCGATGTGGAAGAAGGCCATGAGGAACCCGACGATCTCGTCTTCCTCGCAGATGAGCCGGGGCCAGGCGATGCCGGGGTGGACGTATGCCTCGGCGAGCGACTTCACCACGGGTGCCACCAGGTGTTCCTGGTCGGGGCGGACCCTCAGGTTGATCGCGGCCTCGAAGTTGTCAGGGGTGATCTCTTGTAGGTGCGGCGAAATTGGCATGTCCGCACTCTAAGCAGGCACTGCAAGTGATTTTCGCAGCGTGTTACCCAAGGTCAGCCGACGGGCCGCTGCTTCTTGGTCCAGTTGTCGGCGCGGGGGCTTTTGCGGGTCAGGCGTCGGGTCATCATGGTGATGAGTGCCCAGTTCAGGTGGGCTTCGGAGTGCTGGGGCAGCCGTTCGTAGTCGCGTGCATTGCGGCGGGCGTTCATGCACCAGCCGATCGTCCGCTCGACTTTCCAGCGGCGGGGCAGGACAACGAAGCCCTTGGTGCCTTTCGGCCGGGAGACGATGCGCAGGGTGAGCCAGAGGCTTTCGCGGGCCCAGTCCACGAGGTCGCCGGCGTAACCACGGTCGGCCCAGACCTGGGTGATCTGCGGCTGGGTGAGGCGCAGCCGCCAGAACACGTCGCGGGCGGCGTCCCGGTCCTGGATGTCGGCGGGCGTCACCGTGATCATCACAGGCAACCCGAGCGTGTCCACCGTGATATGTCGTTTGCGCCCGTTGATTTTCTTCGCGGCGTCGTAGCCTCGACTGTTGCGGCCCACGGTGGAGGCGCCCTTGACCGACTGGGAGTCGACGATCAGTGTCACCGGGTGCAGGCAGCGGCCCTTGCCGGTGCGGATTCGGAGCCGGAGCTGGTCACGGATGTAGGTGACGACTCCGGCCCGGTTCCACCTCCAGAAGAACCCGTAGATCGTCTCCCAGGGTGGGAAATCCGCAGGCAGCGCCCTCCATTTCGCGCCGTTGTCGACGATGTAGCGGATGCCGTCGACGATCTCCCGCCGTGGCCACTTCTCCGGATGCCCGCCGGCCTTGGTCTGGCAGGCCGGGACCGGCAGGAGAGGTTCCAGGAGTGCCCACTCGGCAACGGTTGTGTCGGACGGGTAGCGGCGGCGACGGGAGACAGCGGGCATGGCGGGCTCGGCAGACATGGTGACCGGCGGTGGACAGGGGCTATTTGGCGAGTTGGGCGAGGGTGGCGCGGACTCCGGTGAGCTGGGCGGTGGCGAGCTGGGCCCATTCGTCGTCGGGGTAGCGGGCCAGGTGCGGGTCGAGCGTGCCCGTGATCACCCGGGTCAGCCGTCCGAGGATCTGCCGGAACTGCCGCTTGTCGTACTCGATCCAGTCCGCGGGGTCGTCGGAGAACATGTATCCGTCCCTGCGGGTCCAGGTGATCGGGGTCAGGTTCTCCGCGGCGACGACGTCGCGGACGTGCCGGATGCCGCGGCCGACCTGGGAGCGGGTGAGGCAAGTGGCGGCGATGAGCTGATAGGTGTGCAGGCCGGCGGGCCTCGCTTCCATCAGGGCGACGCGGACCAGGTCGCCGTAGTACTCGGCCAGCGGCCGGGCCTCCCGGCGTCGCGGCATGGCCTACTCACCCTTGAGCAGCTGGACCAGCTGCTCATCCAAGGTGAACTCGCCATTGTCGAGGGCTCCTTCGAGCCAGTCCGCCGCCGCGCGGACCCGACCGATCTGCCGGCGCACTGTCTCGCGCTCGTCCTCAGTGAACGCCTGCCCACGCAGCTGCGGGACCAGTCGGCCCAGGGTGGCCACGAAGCCGTGGCAGGAACCGACCAGGTCGAGGTACTCGATGGTGTGCTCGATCGCCCGGACGGCCGGAGTGCGCTCCCGTATCCGTTCGCGGGTCTCGGCGGAGTTGTCGAACTGGGCGCGGTTGACGAGCATCCGGGTGGTGTCGTCCCGCATCGTCTTGCGGGCGACGTCGGGGCGACGCAGCAGGCTGGTGGTGACCTCCTGGGCGACGGTGTCGTCCCTGGTCAGCTCCGTGACGACCCGCACCTTTTCGGCCGGGGTGACATGCTCGGTCACCGCCGGCCGCTTCAGCAGGTCGGTGGCGACCTGGGCAGCGACCTCATCGTCGCGGGTCAAGTCGGCCACGGCCTGGACCTTCTCGTCCACCGTGACCGGTCGGTCGACCCGCTGGCCGACGACCCGCTTCGCGCCGTCCGGCGTCCACTGCCGGGTGCTGGTGCGCGGGTTGAACGGCGCGTCCTCGATCGCCGCGATGCGGTGGTGACCAGCCGATCGCCCCCATACCGGTCCCCTGTGGGGGCCGGTGCGTGACGGAGTCGGGCTTGTGGGAGATCTCGTCGTACATCCGGCGCGCACGAGGGAGCCAGTCACCTGGCCGATCGCGGATCCGGCGGTGCCGGGCAGGAGGAGGGCCTGCGTGACGTCGGACAGTGCGGACTGCATCTGCCGCGGCAGCGCCCGCCCGAACTGGGCGGCCAACCTTCCCGAGTGATGCAAACCACACGGTAACTCATCGTCACTCCATGCCGACGAAGCTGTGCATCTTTGTCATGATATCTACCGCATAAGATTAGCTAATCGCTACACGTATTCGAAAATCCGACGTCCGGGAATCTTTTACCTGGGCGTTTCGCCGGTCCGACGGTGTAGATTCCTGGCCGATCGCGAGGCTGCCCTGACTCGCGTGAACCGGGGGGTTCACCAGGGCGGAGCTCCCTTTGCGATTTCATCATTTCGTGATGCTCCCAGGGGGGAATTCAATGATCAACACCATCGTCAAGCCCGCGAGAAGTTTTTTCGCAACAGTCGCCGCCTTAGCGTTAACGGGACTGATCGCGCCGCACGCAGTTGCCGCTGACGCAAACGCGGAATCGGGGGTACGGATTTCTGCGCAAGCGAAATCCGAGACGCGTGCAATTGCTGCGAAAGACCCACAGGCCGTGAATTCTGCGGCAAATCTCTGCGGGTCAGGGTACGAACTATTCACGGCAGAGCGACTTCCGAATGCGACACGCCTTGGCACCCTCTTCACGTACACCAAGTCCGGATCATCGGGACTTACGAGTTCCTGTGCAGTATTCGACAACAACTCTGGCAGCAGCGTGTACATGAAACTCAAACTCTGCCCGAACAGCACCGACGCCAAGTTGTGCAAAACGGACGAAGGCACGTTCAGTCAGTACGCTGGCCCCGTCCGCGTCACAGGATCCAACGCTTCCATCCTCTGTTCCAAGGTGACCGCCATCATGAAGTACGAGGGCGGCACGGTCATCAATCGCGTCACGTACGCAGCCCCCTGCAACTGATGGGACAGCGAGCTGCGCACTCCGATGCGAATTCCTCCCGGCGTCGGGCCCTGATAACTGCCGTATTGCTGGCCGCTGTCACGGGGTTGGTAGCTATCGCTCTCTTCGCGTTCCGCGATACGGGGATCAACGGGCAGCCGGCACCGGAGAAGCAGTCTCCTGGGCGGGCCGGTAGTACTCCCTCCAGCTCTGCGTATCAGCCGGTTACTCCGCGGCCTTCAGAGAGCGCACCAAGCTCAGAAGGCTCTGAACCCAGCTCCTCTCCCGAGAAGCGCGAGTCACGCGAGCCGGAATCGTCGAAAAAGACTGACGCCAGCTCCGGAGTATCCCAAGCCGTCACCACCAGGGACGGCGTAACCGTAAAACGCCCAGTGGCAAAACCGTCCGGAAACGGGATGTGGGTAGCCGTCGACATCGCCAATCAAGGGCAGACGCCGGCAACCTACGAGGTTGAGATCCGCATCACTGGACCGCACGGGTTTTCAGCAACCGTACGGGCCACCACGCAAGTACTCGGGCCGGGCGATAAGGCATCTCAGGCGCTTACCGCAATGGATGCGTCCGGAACTCCCGTGCCGAAGCAACCAAAAGTCCAAATCATTGACGTAACCCGGACGCCTGCCTAGGTATTTGCCAATGAGGCGTTCGGGAACGGTCCGTGTACGTGCCCAGAAAGGTACGTAGTTCAAGGAACAGCCGTGGCGTGCAACGTAGATACGCCACGGCGTGAGAAGAAACAGAACCAGGGGGGTAACAGCAGTGCGGGGTAATAGGTTCAGACGCAGTCGATTACCTGTGACCGTGGGGGTCACACTGGCGCTTACCGCCGGCATCGCCGGCAACCAGGCTGTCGCCGCAGACAGCCCCGGCGTGCCCAAGAAAGCAGCGCAGGGCTGGAGTGGCCCAGGGGCTAGCGGAACGTCCATGGCCGAGTCGGGAGATAAGCCGCGATCGCTTCCGGTGAAGGAGAGGGCGGCAACGCTCGGCAAGAACTATCGGGCTTCGAACGACATCGCCTGGACCACCTCGGGAGACGGCACGGGCTTTCACCTCCTGACTGGTGCTGAGAAGGACGGCTACCGGTGGAGGACGGCCGCGTCGCTGTCCGAGACCGGGTTCGACACCGATACCTGGATAGGTAACGCATGTGTGACCGAGTCCGGGAAGCACGCGGCCGTCGCCTACGCTCCACGCACCTTCACAAACAAGCCCGAGATGATGTCGCGAGGCGCGTTCACCGCGGTCGTTGACCTGGAGACCGGAAGAATCACGAAGCTGCCGTTCCAGGCAACGCTCGGCTACTTCTCACCTGGCTGCGGCCATGGGGAGGATGCGGTGTTCACCGCACTGACGGACGACACTGCTAAGTCGCCAAAGAGCCGCCTTGTCACTGTCACCGCCGCGACCGGGAAGGTGAAGTCGAAGGTCTCCGTCGCCGGCCAAGTGACCTCGGCGATCCCCGTCAGAGGGGGCCTTGCGGCGGCGCGCGGCAACCACATTGTCAAGGTGACCGGCGGCAAGGTACGCGAGGTCGCCACGACGAAGGCGACTCCGTTCCAGCTCAAGGCCGATGCTGATGGCGGTGTGACGTTCATCGACCGCGTGCCCCAGAAAGCCAAGGCTCGCGCCGGCGCACAAGAGGCAGCGACCGTCTCTCGAGTGCCTGAGCTCGACTTACAGAAGGCGAGCGGCAATGCCCAGCCGACCGCACTCGCCCGGGGCAACCTGACCGGCTTCGATCTCACCGCGACGGCGTCCGGCGAGGTGTACATCACCGGTGAGGCCTCCTCCACAACAAGCCGGGCCGGCGGCGTGGTGCACAATCCGGGCGGGCTGGCCAAAGGGGCCCTGGTCTCCAGCCACGGACAAGCTGCGGTCACGTCACGATGGGCGGATGGGAAAGACTCCCGCATTCGCCCCGAAGAGGCACTCACCCAGCGGACCATCCGGACCACGCTGAAGACGATCGACACCGGCAAGACCGCCGTCCTGGACGCTGCTCCCGGCGACCTGATCGGCGGCGCAAAGTCAGCACGCGCGGGAAACGAGACCTCCCCGGTGCTCACTGCCCAGAGCGCGGGGGCCGCCACACGGGCCAGCGGGCCCGTCGATGACGACCGCTACTGCTCCGTGCCGCGGGGCGATGCGAAGAAACAGGCATTCCAGCCCACGCCCCGCCAGATCGAGTGGGCCGTGGACCAGGCCGTCGTCGGCAAACTCAACAAGGGAGCTACCCGCGGGGCGAACTGGAAGAACACCGGCATGGCCGCGTATGCGCCCCAGTCACTGTTCCCGCTGACTCCGCTCAAGGGCGGCTCGGGTGCGGACTGGCACGTTCCCGCACAGGTAATGCTCGGCATTACCGCGCAGGAGTCGAACATGTGGCAGGCCGCCCGCACCGTTGTCCCCGGCGTCACCGGCAATGCTCTGATCGGCAACTACTACGGCATCAAGTACAGCGCGGACGGCGACCAGAAGGACCCGTGGGCGATCAACTTCGCTGAGGCCGACTGTGGCTACGGCGTCACGCAGGTCACCGACGGGATGCGCATGCACGGCAAAGAGAAGGAGGACGAACACCCTAAGACGACCGTGCAGCAGGAGGCCGTCGCGCTGGACTACGCAGCGAACATTGCCTCCGGCGTGAACATCCTGATCGGGAAATGGAACGACACCCGCGACGACGGGATGACCATCAACGGCGGCGATCCGAGGTACATCGAAAACTGGTTCTACGCCCTGTGGACCTACAACTCCGGCTATCACCCTAAGTCCACAGCTGGCAGCAACTCCGGTAAGTGGGGCGTGGGCTGGACCAATAACCCGGCCAACCCACTGTGGAAGGAGAACCGCACCCCGTTCCTGGAAAACGCATCAGGCGATGACGACTACACCCACGCTTCGCACCCCCAGGACTGGCCCTACCAGGAGAAGGTAATCGGCTGGGCTGCACGGCCTATCTCCGCGATGTTCGGCCCCGGCGACTTCCAGGCCGGCTACCGACCCTCCTGGTGGATTAACGTGCAAGAGCGCACCCAGGCAAAGCCACCGATCGGACTGTTCTGCGACGCCTCCAACAAGTGTGACCCCCTCTCGGCCGGCGGCGGCGCCTCCAATGAGACGGGCAAGGGCCCCTGCATGCTGCCCGGTGACCCGGACACGCACAACCCGCTGTACCTGAAGTGCTGGTACACCAAGCCTGCCGCGTGGAAGAAGTGTGACAACGCGGAGTGCGGCAACGCCGTCCACCGGTTTGACGACACCTACCCCGAGCAACCGGACGTCAACTCGTATCCGCCGCGTTGCAACACGGGTTTGCCAGCGGGGTCACTGATCGTCGACGACCTGCCCAACGGCACGACCCCAGCGGGATCGTCCAACCGCTGTTCAGGAGTCGCCTCCCAGGGATCATTCACGTTCGACTTCGCGTCGCCATCGGCTCGGATCGACCTGCACCAGCTCGGGGCAGGCAACGGCAACCACTTCTGGTTCTCGCACACCCGCTCCAAGATCAGTCACGATGACGGGGCACGCCTGTACACCAAGGGCACCTGGACCCTCAGCTCGTCCAAGCGCGGTTGGATGCGCGTCTACGCACACCTGCCCGACCACGGTGCTCATACCCGCCAGGCCACGTACACGATCGGTGGGACGGACTCCACCAGCCCCTTCCGGGTACACCCCCAGCGGGTGATGGAAAATAAGTGGGCGGACCTCGGCGTCTTCAACTTCACCGGCACACCGACCGTGTCGCTGGACACGGACACGCAGGACGGCACCGGGGACGAGGACGTCGCGTGGGACTCGGTGGCTTTCCAACCGCTCGGTGCGAAGCCGAAGAACTTCGTTGTGGCGATGGGCGACTCCTACTCCTCTGGTGAGGGCGCGACAGCGCCGGGAGGCAAGGACTACTACGCCGAGTCGGACTACTACGACAAAACGCAGCCGAAGACGAAGAACACCTGTCACCGCTCAAAGCTCGCCTGGTCGCGTCAGGCGACTCTGCCGGGCTACAGCAAGTCCATCGGCGCAATGGCTGATGGGCAGGACGCGAACATGGACTACCACTTCGTCGCGTGCTCTGGCGCCCGCATCTACAACGTGGTGAGCTTCGGACAGAACAGTGAACTGCCACAGCTCAAGCAGGGCTACCTCGATCAAAACACCACACTGGTCACCCTGTCCGTGGGCGGCAACGACGCCCGGTTCACAGACATAGTCACGAAGTGCTTCCTGCCCATGCTTGTGAACTGCCAGGCGAGCTCACTGGACAACGTGAACCCGGACAACGGTGATGCCGCCGAGGGCGAAACAGGACGGCTCGACGAGTGGGCTCCGAAGTGGCTCCATGATCAGATCCGGCCGCGCATCACCGCGATGTTGAAGATGATCCACGACAAGGCACCCAACGCGAAGATCGTCCTCATGGGCTATCCGAAGCTCCTGTCAAACAACGGCTCATGCCTCCCCGCCATCGACGAAAGCGAGGGGAAGTGGGTCAATACCGTTGCCGACACCCTTGCCACCGAGATGAAGGGCGCGGTCGACGACGCTAACAGCAAGTACGGAGCGAAGTCGGTCTTCTCCGATCCACGCGCAGCGTTTGCCGGCAAGACAATCTGCGGCGAACCCGAGTCCGTACACGGCATCGTGATTTCAGGGCAGTCGCAAGCGGACAACGAACTACCACAGCCCTCGATGCAGTCGTTCCACCCCAAGCCCGCGGGCGCACGCCTCTACACAGACTCCCTCGAGAGCACCCTCAAGGGCTAGCAGCACTCGGCCAGGAACAGTTGGGAACCACGGAAGGATGATGAAGAGACGGTCGTCGAGCCGCTCGAACGAAACGGCAAGATGACCGGCACCCCGCTTCTCCTCTAACCGCCCTGAGGCTTCAGGGGTCCTGAGTACAAATACTCAGGACCCCTGAAGCCTCTTTCGAAAGTATGTGCCCTATGACCAGTTCTCGAGCTGCACGGCCCCTCAAGGGGGCGGCAGTCACCGCGTTCGCCATCCTTGTCTGCCACGTCATCCTCAGCGCCGGATATGCCGCCGCGAGGGCCAAGAAGCGGGCAGACCCGAGCAATGCCTGGGCGGATTTCGACGTGCGTCTGGCGACCTTCGCTCTGGGGCTCGTGATCGTGATGCCTCTGATTTTGTGGATAGGCATGCGGATCATGGGAGAGAAGGACAACTACGCGCTCGTCATCGGCGGCAGTCTGGCCTGGCTGTTCGGAGCTGGCTACAACCTCAGTTACATCGAGTACACGCCAAGCGAGCACCTGCCGGTACCGTTGCTCGTCGCCCTGGTGGCTGTTGGGGGGCTCCTATCTCTCGACAACGTGGCGCACCAACTGACGGGGCGTGCGAAGAGCTGAGGGGCGTCGGGTCAAGCTCCTCAACTTCCACGCAGTGCGGTCGCAGCGGCTGCCATAGATGGTCGTGTGTGCACTCTGCGCGGTCGCGGAGGATAGGGACGACCTTCTCGTCCAATGTGGCCGATGTCCTCCCTCGCGGGCAAGGACCCCAACGCCAGCTGAGCATTTGCCTGTGCCCGGAAGATGAATTCGTGTGGCTCCGCCGGATCCGGCGGAGCCACAGTGCGTTACGGGGTGGCGCGCAGGTGATCGCGCCGGGCGGTGACCAGGCTGTGCCAGCGGGTACGGGTAGCGCGCTCGCTGTCGAGCCACCGAGCCGGGGAGCCAGGATCAGCGAGGGAGTGGCGGTCGGCCATGAAGTGGGCGATGTCGGTGTAGTAGGCGTAGTCGCCGCTGCCGGTCAGCTCGCGCAGCCGGCCAATGCTCGCGTCGGTTTTCTCGTGGTCTTCGCGGACGGTGTGGTGGAAGCACAGGGCGAGCTCCAGCGTTGCTTCCACGGAGGCCAGGCCGGCGACGCTGATCTCGGTGCGCAGGACATGTGCGCGGTCCTCCACCTCCGCGGTGGTGCCGGCGTCGCGGGCGAGGGCGGCGATCTGAGTGGTGAGGGTGGTGGCGCGCAGGTCGAGTCCGGACAGCAGCTGCTCGGCGAGGTCGAGTTCGTCGGCGGCGCGAGCCGGGTCGGTGAAGGCGAGGGCGAACGCCCGCTGTGCCTGGGAGGTGGCCTGCTCGCCTGCGACGCCATGCTCCTCGGCCTCGGTCCGGGCGGCCTCGTAGGCGGCCGCCGCGCGGTCCATGTCGCCGTGCGGCCACCACACGTCGCCTTCGATGCGGTGGTGGCGTCCTGCCCAGCCCAGGGTGCGGGCTGCGGCCAGTGCGGTGGGGAAGTCACCGGCGAACCGGGCGAGGTGTGCCAGACCGCGTCGGGCGGCGGGTGCGAGCCGGCCGCCACCACCAGCGACGAGTTGCATGCCGCGGCGGGAGTCGTCGGACCGGCCGAGGTCGCGTTGGGCCTTGGCCAGGTAGTAGACGGCCATCTCCTGCAGCTCGGCGGGCAGCAAGCCGGCCTGGACGACCGCGGTGAGCCGGTCGGCGGTGCGCTCGCGGTGCTCGTGCTGGCGGCGGGCGAGCGTGCTGAGCAGCTCTACCAGTGCGTCGGCGGCCGTGGGCTCGCCGTCGAAGGTCTGCAGGGCGGGTGGGGCGATGGGTTCCCACACGGAGTCGCTGACGTACGTCCAGGCGGCATCGGTGAGCCAGCCCAGGTCGAGACCGAAGTCCCGGGCCAGGGCGAGGCCCTGGCGCAGGCATCCGACAAGCAGGAGCCGGCCCGGCGCGGTGCTGGTGGTCCATTGCGCGCCGAGCGCGGCCAGGGCGCGTTCGGCGGCTTGCTGCCAGTCACGCGGGGTCCAGCGGTCGTCGGCCTGGTCATCGGCGTTGCGGACGGTGGAGCGGATCAGACCGTGCAGGTGGTACGGCCACAGCCCGAAGGGGTGCTCGCGGACGAACGGTCGCTCGATCAGGCGCCTGGCCGGCGCTTCGTGCTGCATGCCGGCGGTCTGGGTGGCGAGGGGGATGTCGAAGGCGTCCAGGAGCGCGACGGAACGCAGGACGTGCCGCTCGTCCGGGGTGAGGTCGGAGAGGGTCCGGGCGATCAGGGCGGGGAAGTCGTGGTCGAAGTCGGCCGGCTGCGGTCCGCGGCCCGTGCGGCGGATCTCCAAAAACCGCATCACCGACAGGTCGAGATAGAGCGGCAGACCATGAGACCGGTCGGTGATGACGCGACGGACGTCTTCGCTGATGAGGGCCTGGCCGTCCCGGGCGAGCCGACGGGCGAGGTAGTCGTCGCAGTCCTCGGGCGAGAAGTCACCGATCAGCACCTGCCGCCTTCCCCGGGCCGCAGCAGACGCAGTGCCGCGAGCGGGCGGGACGGTGGAGGCAGCCAGCCCAGGCCAGGCCGCGGGCCCGGTGTAGTCGAGCTGGCCCTGGAGGGCGGGGTTGGCCCACTGCACGCGGGAGCGGCCCGTGATGATGAAGAACGCGGCGGGCATCAGCCACACCACTCGCTGAAGCAGACGCTCCATGTCCCGGTGGGTCCGGTCCCCGACGTCCTCGAAGGTGTCCAGCAGGATCACCGGCGTGACCTTCTTGTCGGCCGGGAGCTGGGCGAGGTCCCACGCCAGCAGGTGCGGGTAGAAGGACAGGGCGTCCGGGTCGGGTTCGGCCTCCAGAAGGTCGGCGAGCCGCGCGCATCCGGCGAGTGCGCGGACGGTCTGCCGGCGCTCCCGCAGCGCCCGCACGAGGGAGCCGCTCACCTGGCCGACCGCCGATCCGACGGTGCCGGGCAGGAGCAGGGCCTGGGCGACGTCGGACAGCGCGGACTGCATCTGCTGGGGCAGTGCCCGACCGAACCGGGAGGCTAGCCCGCCGCGGCGCAGGTACTCCTCCAGCGGCTCGCCGGGATGCTGGTGCTCCCAGTACCGGCGCAGCGCTACGTCGAAGGCGGGCAAGGGGCGGCCGAGCTCGGCGAGCGCGGCCCGGATGGTGAGGACGATCTGCTCGAAGTCGGTGCCGGCGGAGCGGGAGAGGTCGATCCGTACGGGCAGGATCCGCTCGCCGGACCAAGCCGGGGCGCCCCACTGTGCGGGCCGGTGGCCGGCGTCGGCGAGCGCGGCCTCCAGTTTGCGCGACAGCGTCGTCTTGCCGATGCCGCCGACGCCGTGGAACACCAGCACGTTGTTGCGGGGCGCTTCGAGGTCCTCGGCGTCGAAGGCGGGGTCGGCGGTGTGCCGTAGGTGTGCGGCGAGTGCGTGCGCGACCAGGTCCCACTGCGTATGACGGTTGGTGAATGCCTCTGCTGTCGTCAGGCCGCGGTCGTTGGTGCTGAACAGCGCCCGCAGATCTCGTCCCGACACTTCATCCCCCCGGTAAATGATCAACCCGGCCCAACCTACGCTCCGCGGCGGGCCTTTGAACAAGCATCCCTGCTGCGGCGAGGCGGCCACAGCAGGGCTTCCCGCCTTTCCCGCTGCACGGCCGGTCAGGCGGCTGTCGTGCTGGTCAGGCCGGTAGGACAATGGCGAGTTCCCTATTCCAAGGAGGGTGGCCGCTGTGTCCGACCCCAACGTCCCTGATTTCTCCGCGCTGGAGGGAGGTGAAGAGCAGCAGGCGTTCGATGCCGTCCGTGCGGTGGTGAGCTGGTACACCGCCCAGATCGCCGCCGAGCACCGGGCGCCGGTGTCCGACGAGGCGCGTATGGAGGAGCTGAAGGCCGCCCGGCAGGCCGCTCTCGATGACCAGGCGCAGCTGGCGACCGCTGATCCGGAGGAGGCGGCCCGCGTCGCGGCCGTCTATGCGGCCCGGCTCAAGGAGCTGACCAAGTCGTAGCCCGAGGTCCGGCGGGGGAGCGGCAGTGGCCACAGCGGCGGGTGCGGCCGGTCGATCCGGGCCGGCTGCAGCCCGGCGGGCATCAGTGGCCGGGCGAGTGCGATGATCTCGTCCAGCTCACGACGGTGCTGCGGCAGTGCCTTGCGTAGCGCCGCGTGCAGGGCGAGGACCTGGGTGGCCTCCTGCTCGGTGTACGGCCGCTGCCGCTCGGCCGCCAGCGCCCACGCCGCTCGCCTTCCACCGCCTTGCTCCTGGCGCAGCAGCGCCTGACCATCCCGGCGGATCACCGTCACGGCCGTGAAGGCCGGATGGGAGACGGCGAGCTCGACCACATCGGGGACTGCGGTGAAGCACCGACCGTGACCGGCCTTCGTGGTGAACCGGGCCGGGATACCGAGCTGCTGGGCGCGAGCGTAGCGCAGCGCGGTCGCCAGACGGCTGTCAGTCTCCCGGACGGCCACGACCACGAGTTCAACGGGGTAGCCGTCGGTCGCGAACGGCAGCGCGCTGGACAGGAATTCCTCCGCGCTGCCGGGCGCGGCCTCGAGCAGCGCGTCGCCGCGCCGGGCGCGCACAGTTGCCTCAGCCCTGGCGTACCAGGCGCGATAGTCGGCGCGGATCGCCGCGCCGGCACCGCGCGGAGCGTCCGTGAGCAGCTGCGGGTAGTCGGGGTGGGCGGCTTTGAAGTCGTCGCCGACCAGCCGCGTCGTCCCCGGCCGCATCGCCCGTCGCACCATGGTGGCGAGCGCGGTCTTGTTGGCTCCGGGCTGCCCGACCACGTACACCGCTCGCGGGTCCGTCCGGGGCACGATGCCGCCAAGGAGTGACGGCGCGATCAGCTCGTCGTAGATCCACTGGTGCTCCGCTTGGGACAGCCGGTGATAGTCGACACCGGGCGGCTCCCTCCTGGGCTGCGCAAGGCGGCGGACCGGTTCGGCCAGCGCGGCGGCGCGCTCGGCATCCCGCTGTACGGCCAGGCGCCGGTCCTCACAGTCGACTTCGCGGTGCAGACGCTGGTCGGTGCGCGCCAGGTTCCGGCGGAAGACGGCCGTCTCCTTGGCGGTCCACGGTCGGCCCCTGTCGTAGGCCACTGCATGGTCGGCTGCGGGCTGCCGTCGCCATGACCCGTCGATGAGCTCGTTGTCGTAGAGGACGGTGCCGTCCCGCCGGACGACGGTGATGCGGTCGGCCAGCTGCTCGGCCTCAATGACCGTCAGAGTGTGCAGCATCTCTTTCGCGCAGGTGTCGTGGTTCGTCCACGACACATAACGGTGTTCCGTCAGGAAGCGGTCCAGGATCCCGAGCTGGCTCCAGGCTTCCGCGGTGGCTACCGCCACCAACTCAACCCGGTAGCGGGATCGTCGGTAGGCGACCGCCGAGGCGCGGAACTCGTCAGCATCGGCGAGCGCGGATTCGGCCACCGCGTCGAACCCGCAGGATCGGACGTGCTCTTCAACGGCGGCCTGCCAGCGCCGCGTATCGGGCCGGACCTGGGCTCCTGCCGTGCGGACGTCAGCGGCAAGCAGCTCGGTGTAGCGCCGATGCGCGGCCTTGTAGAGGTCGCGGCAGACGCGCACGGCTCCGCCGCGCCGGCCCAGTGCGGCCTGGACGAGATCCGCGATCTCGGTCTTTCCGGCACCCGGCTGGCCTCCGACGATGACGACAACCGGCCGGTCCTGGCGCACAGCTCCCTTGGTGGCCGCCGGAAGGATCACCTGATGCAACACGTCGCGGCTCTCCTGTTCGGACAGCGAGTCCGGCACCGTCACTGTCCCCTCCTGGTGGTCTCTGTGCCGCTCCGCGCGACGGCAAGATCACTCTACCAGAATTCTCCGATCGGGTTAAAGAATCAGGTTAAATCCAAAGGCAAGTGCTGCTAGTGTTCAGGGTGGAGGTAGACACACATGGCAACTGAGGAAGAGCTGTTCGCATCGGTGGACGCCCTGCTGGAGGAGGAGCCGCAGCTCCCGCCCCCGGCGGAGCGGGCCCGGCTGCGTGAAGCCGCCGGCATCACCCAGGCCCGCCTCGCAGTCGCACTGAAGACGTCGACGCAGAGCATCAAGAACTGGGAGAACGGCCGGAGCGAGCCGAAGGAGCCGCGCCTGACGGCATACCAGCGGCTGCTGAACGGCTGGGCCGCGAAGCACCCCGCACACGGCGGCGCCCCCGCCGCTGCGCCCGCCCCGGCCGCCGCGCCCCACCCGGAGCCGGTCCCGGACACATTCACCGGCCCGACCGCACCCGAGGCGGAGACGGCCCCGGTGAAGGCGACCGCCGCCCCGGTCACGCCGGAGCGACCGGCCACCCGCCGCCCGGCGACGTCGTCACGCCGGCCAACCGCGAGGAAGGCCGCCAAGCCCGCCGTCGACCCGCGCTTCCCGCACGGTCCGCTCGCCGTCCTGGACGGCGACGGCTCTGCGTACGGCGTGGACGGCATCGTGCTCGACTGCCCGGTCACGACGGTGCCGGAGCTGGTCGAGTGGACCCTCAAGGAGTCCGGCCTCGGTGCCGCGAAGCTCAACCGCTACGGCAAGGACAGCGACCCGCTGATCGTGCTCACGGCGGCGGCCGCGGTGAAGCTGGGGCTGCCGGAGCACCTGGAGGGCCACGAGCAGCGCCGTTCCCTGCGCCTGCCCGAGGACCACCCGGTCGTCAAGCAGGTGGCGAAGGCGAAGTGGCAGCTCACCCAGCGAGGTTTCGGCCCGTGGGCACGCATCTACCGCAAGGCCCAGGGGCGCGAGCGGCAGTGCGTGCAGCTCGCGATCCTGTCGTGGGACGCCCTCGATGAGCGCTCCTGGCCCGGCGTCGCGGACATGGAGCCGGCCGACATCGCCCGCGTCCTCGGTGTCTACGCCCAGCGGGTAATCACCCCGCGCGGTTCCACCGCCGTCTCCGGCCTGGAGCTGATGACGGCGCTGCGCCCGCCCACGAAGGCCGTGCAGGACCCGGAGACCGGGAACTGGGTGTCCGGCTACAACTCCGGCTCGCTGGGCACGGAGCCGATGGACCCCGCGCCGCCGGAGGCCACCGCCGAACACCCCGTCGTCGTGCAGTCAGGCTGGACCGGCGGCTTCCTCAACGAAGAGGCATACCAGTGGGTGCGGTCAGTGGACACGCTCACCGATGAGGAGTGCATGCTGCCCTACGCGGTCGGCCTGGACCTCAACACCGCCTTCCTCGCCGCCGCGGCCCGCCTCGTCGTCGGCCTGTCCGCCCCGGACCACTTCCACGCACCGAAGTTCAACCCGAAGATCCCCGGGAGCTGGCTGGTTGACCTGCGCCACATCGAGCTGGACCCGCGCCTGCCCTCGCCGTTCACCCCGGACGGCAGCCGGCCGACGGGCCCGGCCTGGTACCAGACGCACACCGTCGCCTACGCCCAGGAGCTCGGCTACGACGTGCACCCGATCGAGGCGTACCTGCGCCGCGAGACCGGCGCCTACCTCGACCCGTGGCACGACCGGCTCAAGACGGCGTACGTCGACACCCTCGCTGACCTCGGCGTCACCCGGGACCTGGACGACCGCGCCTTCCTCGCCGCGATGGAACAGCACAAGCAGGTCGACCCCGCCCTGGCCGCCGTCCTCTCGGCCATCAAGGCCACGGTCAAGGGCGGTGTCGGCAAGCTCAGGGAGCGCCCGCAGGGCAGGCACTACAAGGAGGGGGAGCGGTGGCCGGCCCTGGAGCGGCCGACCTGGCGGCCCGACGTCCGGGCCGCCGTCATCAGCAAGGCCCGGGTCAACATGCACCGCAAGCTGCTGAACATGTCCCGGATGACGGGCCTGTTCCCGCTCGCCGTGCTGTCCGACTGCGTCGTCTACCCCTCGCCGGGTGAGAGCCCGCTGGACTTCCTGCCGTACGCCGCCAGTGGCAAGCCGCAGCCCGGCGGGTTCCGCCTCGGGCCCACGCCCGGCTTGGCAAAGCTGGAGGGCGTCCAGTCGATGCTGTGGGCGGTCGACCTGATGGAGAAGGACCTCAACCCGGCCCGCCACATCAAGGGCGGCGACGCCGTCCTGGACGAAGGGGAGTAACCGATGGGGGAGATCGAGGACGCCATCGAGCGGGCCGACCGGGAGGCGTTCACCCGGGAGCCGCCCAAGACGCTCCAGGCCCGGATCAACTTCCTGATGGGGAAGCTCAAGACGACCAAGGCCGTAGCCCAGGAACTCGGGGTCACCCAACGGTCGGTGGAGCGCTACCGCAAGGGCGAGCGCAAGACCCCGCCGAAGGACATCGCCGCGAAGATCGACGCGGCCGTGCGGCAGCGCTGGCAGCCGCAGGTCCGCAAGCGCCGCCGCAAGCAGGCCGCCGCCGCGACCGGAATCACGGTGGAGACCCGGGCCCGGTTCGGCTACACCGCACCGATCGGCACCACCGACGACGGACGATTCCGGCGACTCACCGTGCACCTCCCCGCGACGTACGCGCAGCGCCTGTTCGACGCCCGCGACGCCGGGGCAAGCGACCAGGAGATGCGTGGCATCATCGCCGAAGGGTTTAAGGACGTCTATTTCCAAGACGGCGGGGGCCGCGCTATGGGACTCTCGGACGTCGCTATCAACGACATCGACTACATGGATTTCGACTTCTAAAAAGAGAAAAACGTGACCACTGAATTCACCTGGCTCGTGAACCGAGGCACGATAGTTGTCACATGGGCAGGCTTGTTGTCACCAGGGCTGGACGCCGTGCATCGGCAGCTGCGATGAACGGCAAGGGCGTAGTCCATTTACTCGAGCCTGATCAGCGCAGATCAGCGCGAACGGCGAGCGTGCTCCTTGGTGTGCTGCCTCACCTTGGGGTGTCCCAAGACGCGTACATCTCCGCCCTGTACTGGGCACACACCGACGGCGGTTGGCTCTCCGTCCTGCTGATGAGCCGCCACGACCATGAAATGGCCGATGATCCAGCCTTCCGCGAGACGGTGGGAGCGCTTGCTGCGTCCGGGCTTCGGTGCAGCTTCGCGCGCATACTGAATCTCGCCGAAGAGTGTCATGAGACAGGCACCCCGTCAGAATGGATGGCCCTGAGCGAAGCGTCCCCCGAGGAGTGACAAGTAGCTTGCCTCGTCGGTGACAACTACGGCGCCTCGCTCGCGGGAATCCGCAGTGCGGCGCATCCCGGTAGTGACAACTACCGTGCCTCGGCACAGCTCGGATAGCCACCTGTGACAACGCCCCGACCCCGGCATTGCAGCTGCCGGGGTCGGGGCGATTCGCATCGTAGCCAGGGCTGTATCCAGCGGTAGTTACCTGGGCGGCAACGCGTATCCGCGCGAAGTAGTCACCAGGTGCCGGGAATGAGTGGCGCGGGTGAAACCACGAAGGCACAGCGCCTGCATGCACTCAGGTGTGGGTGGCAACCGGGCAGGGGAGAACCTAACGGCGCCTGTCATGCGGCGAGTTGGCCGTGAAGGCAGGGGAGTCCGAGTGAAGGGTGACGACGTGCCGAGACGCGATTTGGCCCCAACGAAGCTGGTCGTTTGCCCCAAGTGCGGTGTACCGACGAAGGCGAGCCTGCGTAACGGTCACCTCTACGAGCACTCGGCGCCGGATCACCCCGGCATTTGCCCGAAATCCGGCCAAGTGGTTGTGACCGGCAAAGAGCTGACGAACAGCTACGAGTGCGCTTGCGGCACCTGGGCCCGGATCACCCACAAGGACACTCTCGCCCAGCACCTCATGCCGGAGGGGGAGCGCTGCCCGCTGTCCGGAGAGCCGATAAGGACTCCAGCCCCTCCCCGCCCCGTCGTGAATGGGCTGCTGCGCATGGTGCCGACCGCGCCGGCCCAAGGGTGGCGGGCGGAGTCGGTCCCCAGCAGCCGCGGTTCCAGCGTGTACGCGATCCCAGCCGGCCTGCCCGGCCACGGCCGAAGGCGCCGCTGACCACCTACTGGCCGCCACCCCACCCGTTTCGCGCCCCGGCCTGGTGTCACGTACTTGGTGTCACGTCAGGCCCAGCCTGTGAGATCTGTAAGGCTCACAGGGCGTTTCCCCAGGTGGGCGAGGTGCGGTGTGAGGGTGTGAGGTGTGAGGCGAGGGCCTGCGGCGACGGGGTTGTCGCTGCTCCTGGTCGTACTGATCGACGTGGCGTGCAGCGGGTTGCTGCTCGGTGAGCTCCGGTGGGTGGTGGCCGTCGTCGGTGGGGTGCTGCTCGTGGTCCCGGTGGTGGTTGTCGGGTTGCAGCTCGGTGGTGTCGTGGGTGCAGCGCAGCATTTGCATGGGCCAGGCGGCAGACGGGTGCTGCACGGGTAGCAGGCCGGCCCCGGCCGGTGCAGCACGGCCAGCTGCTGCACGCGCTCGGGCCGCGCTGCTCATGGCCGACGCCTGCTGCTCCAGGGCCCGGAAAAGAACGCCGATAAGACCGCGATCACCAAGAGGGCGGTCATCGCGTACGAGGACCAGAAAGCCGCGCGCCGTGCCCGATAGCCCCACCCCGGCAACCGGCAGCGTGACCGAGGACATCGAAGACCTCAAAGCCCAAGTCCGTGCCCTGTCCACAGACTCTGCTGCCCAATTCACCATGGGGGTGAGGCCCATCGGCGACCTGGCCCTGGAAACATGAACTCGCGGCCGCATTTCCCCGCCTGGCCGCACTGCCCCGCCCCGCCACCTGACCCGCCGTCCCCGCCCACCTCGACTCAAGGACCTTGGAGAACCTGACCCCGCCTCGGGCCCCCACCATGCCCACCGGCCGACACGGCCTCAAACAACCTCAATCAGCCGTCCAGCAGACCCAACCGAAACGGCGAGGCTAGGGTCTGTTGCGAAAGTGGATCTTGGTCGTGAATGATCACGCGTCGTGGGACGTGGTGATCTGACGAATGGCCAATGGGCCCGGCTGGAGCCGTTGCTGCCGCAGGGCGTCAAGCCGGGCCGTCCGCCGTCGTGGACCCGGCGGCAGCTGATAGACGGCATACGGTGGCGGACCCGGACTGGTGCCCCATGGCGGGATGTGCCGGAACGGTACGGGCCGTGGGATCGGGTCTATGACCTGTTCCGGCGGTGGCAGCGCGACGGCACCTGGGCCCGGATCGTCACACAACTCCAAGCCCAGGCCGACGCGAAGGGTCTGATCACCTGGGACGTGAGTGTCGACTCGACCGTCTGCCGGGCCCACCAGCACGCTGCCGGGGCGGCGAAAAGGGGGATCTCCAGAAAGAGCCGTCCGGCGGGATCGCCATCGAGCCGGCCGACCATGGGCTCGGACGCTCCCGGGGCGGCCTGACCACCAAGATCCACCTCGCGGTCGAGCAGGGGCAGAAGCCCCTGTCCGTCGTGATCACGGCCGGGCAGCGGGGTGATTCCCCGCAGTTCGAGCCGGTCCTGGAAGCGATCCGAGTTCCCCGGAGTGGACTCGGGCGCCCACACAAGCGCCCAGACCGAGTCCGCGCGGACAAGACACCCCATGCAGCTATCGGGTCAAGCAGCTGCTGCGAGCGGGGGCAGCGCCGGAGGGGCGAAGGCGATCGCTTCGTCGAACTTCTGGCGGGTCGTCAAGCAGTGGTGGAGCTGTCCGAGCATGCGGTTGAACAGGCGGCGGAGGGCGGCGTGGTAGCGATCGCCGGTGTCTCGTCGGCGGTTGTAGTGAGCATGGGCTCCGGGTGAGGCGGTGAGCGCGGCGAACGCCCAGTGCCGACCGGTCTCGGCCAGGCGACTGTTCTTGATCCGGCGATGGCTGACACGGCGGCTCTTGCCGGATTCACGGGTCACCGGGGCGCTACCGGCGTAAGCCTTCAGGTCGCGGGCGGTGTCGAACCTGGTGCGGTCGTCACCGATCTCGGCGAGTATCCGAGCGCCGGTGAGCACGGCAAGACCGGGAAAGCTCGTGATGATCTCCGCGTCGGGATGCTGAAGAAAGAGCTCTTCGGTGTCACGCGCCAGGTCCTCGCAGGCTCGGCAGGCCGCGTCGAGCTGGGCGAGCAGTGCGAGTGTCTGGCGCCCCATCGCCGTCTCCACCAAGGCCGGTTGGCGAAGCGAGGGCCGGCGCAACACCTCAAGGAGCCGATCGGTCTCGGCCTCGATCCGGCGTTGGCGGCCGGCGCGCGTGACGGCAGCCCTCAGCCGGCTGCGGGTGAGGCGGACGGCCTCGGCCGGAGTGGGCGCGATCGCCAGGATCGCGCGGGCCTCACGCGCCAGCAGCCGCTCCCGCTTGTCTGCGAACGCCTCAAGAATCGCGGGGTAGTACTCACGCAGGTGCGACCGGAGCCGGTTGTGGGCTCGGGTGCGGTCCCAGACCGCATCCTGCTGGGCTCTGGCAAGGACGGCAATCGCCCTGGCCAGGTCGGAGTCCTCCGGCAGCGGTCGGTGCTGCCCGGCGTCGGTCCGCAGGATGTTCGCCAGGACAAGTGCGTCCTGGTGGTCGGACTTCTTGCGGGAGACGACATGGCGGTCGCGGTAGCGGGCGACAGCCATCGGATTGATGGCGTAGACCCGGCGGCCGGAGGCCCGCAGGCAGGCCACCAGGAGTCCGCGGGAGGTCTCGATCGCGATCGGGATCGGATCGTCCGGGCTGTCGCCGTTCTCGGCGAGCAGTCGCAGCAGGTCCTGGAAGCCCGCCGCGTCGTCGCTGATCCTGAGCTTTCCGAGCATTCGGGCGTCGGAGTCGACCACTGCCACGTCGTGGTGGTCCTCCGCCCAGTCAATTCCGCAGGTCACGTGCATCACGTGCTCCCTTCGAGCCTTCGCTGTCCCTCGGCGTCGAGCCGAGGCGGGACCACCCGGCGACCTAATAGAAGCGCTCGCTGGCGCACCACCCCATCAGCCGTCCGTGGCCCCAGCTGAGCCCAGGGTCCTCGCTCTCGTGAAGAGCTCCACGGCTCCGGCTGTTCGGGAGGTGGTCCTGGGAACGGCTCGAACCGCGGCACGGTATGCCGACCGAATTCGACACGGCAGGGGCCGCGTATGCGTCCCTCTTGTCGAAGCGCTCCCAGGCGCTGCGTACAGACCAGACGTCTCACCCGGCCCCTGCCAGGACTGGCCTAACAGCCAACCCACGGCGCCTATTAGGCGTACGACTCCCGAAAGAACCGCTCCTACCTGCGGCGACGCGGGATCAAGGCCACGATCCCGGTTCCGGCGGACCGGGTCCGCAACCGGCAGAACCTCGGCTTCAAGGGTGGCCGGCCGCCCAAGTTCGACAAGACCGACTACCGCAAGCGGCATGCAGTCGAGTGCGGGATCAACCGCCTCAAGCGCCACCGAGCCGTGGCGACTCGATACGACAAACTCGCCGTGCGCTACGAAGCGACCGTGCTGATCGCAGCCATCAACGAGTGGCTCTGACGTCCGTAAACGCTTCGGCGGCACCAACGGTCGAGCACTAACGTGCCCTCATGGGGATCAGCGTTCAGGTTCGGACATTCGCAGGCACGGTCGAAGCCACGTGCGCGCATCCTGCCATCGCTGCCCTGTGCGGACGGGCGGCGAGCCAGAACCTGCCCCTGCTCGGATGCGTCGATCCCTACGACGACACCGTGTTCAACCGGTTGCAGCTCAGGGTCCTCATTCCGGAACTCCGGGCCTTGACGGACGGCTCAGCCGCCGAGGAAGCCGAGGCGGTGCACGAAATCCTCGCTCTGACTGCTCAAGTCGAGCGCAGGGCTCACCGATACCTCGTCTTCAACGGCGACTGACGACGCCACTTTCACAACAGGCCCTAGTGCGTCGCCCTCTGCCCTGGCGGTCGGCGGGCCCGTGACACGGATGTGGCACCGTGTCACCCACTACTGGCGATCATGAGGACTCGCCAGCCTCCTGACAGGACCCCGGCCGTGATGGAGACCGTGAGCCGACGCGCTCATCGGGTCATGACGACGCCCGTCCAAGTGTCGAACAGGTTGCCGCCCAGTGTGTATGCCTGTAGACGGGAATAAGTCCATCCGGGAGTAAGGGTGATTTGGGCCGGGTCCGCATTCGCGAGCTCACCACTGGCGAGTGTTCCGTCCGAGCCGCACGACTGGAATCGCACCCTCATCCGCGGGCCGTCGTCCTTCACGATCGTGGCCGTGCCAACCGCTATACAACCGGTGGCGTTTATCCAGGAGCCCCGCTTGAGGCCCGCGTTGTCGATCTGCAGGTTCGCGGCGTTCGCTGGAGTCGAGGCCAGTGTCACCACGGCGGCAGCTGCGGGAAGCACAGCCCACCATCTTCTTCTGTTCATAGTTCCTCCTGAACTGATGTGGCGTACCGTCTCCCAGTTTCACGTCTGTCGCGCGGAGCGCGACAGACGTATCAGCGCCAACACGACCGACCCGGCCAAACGGGGCATTCAGGATGAACCTGGAAGTAAGGTCACCTCTTTGTTCGTCCCTGCTCCAAAATTTTCCGTGCCCAAGCCTAGGGCTGCCGGGCCGGATTGCATGGAATTCTTTCGTCCACCGGTCCAGGCCGCGTGAAATCTGAGAATGGCTCACCAGGGACGTGACAACGACGTGTGTCCAATGCTGGTCTTGGACTACAGCTGGATATCTTGCGACAGGGTCCGTGCTGCAATTTCCGCACGCGAGTGATGGTGGCCCTCAGCTCACTGCCGGGCGCCCGTGCCTCCCGAACTGCCCGAGAAGCGCTGCTCGTCATCGACGAGCCAGGCTCCAGGGTGCGTGCTGTGTGAAGGCGTTCCCGGTAGCCTCCGGGCCTGCGCCGGACAGGGAGTCCTCTGGGCTCACCGTGCTGATCTGGCGCTGGACGGACCTCTACGCCCTGCGCACCGGGCTACAGGAGCAGAAGGCCCTCTGGCCGCTGCCCGAAGGGCACCAGATCGTCGAGCTGGAGCCCCTCACCGCGGCCTGGCGCGGCGTCACCCCGGACGGCCACCGACCCCGCCCCATCCCGCCCGGCCGCGCCGACCGGATGTTCTACCTCCTGCAGCAGATCGCGAGCACCGACGAGCCGTTGGCCGGGCCCGTGCCGACGGCGGTGACCCTGCACAGGCCGTGGGGACAGTGACCGTCACCGACGTGGTGCTGGGCCCTGCGGGGCCCAGCACCACGGTGGCGGGGGATCGCCGCATCCCGGCCCCCACCGTTCCTCATCGCGCGTACCGTGGCGGTACGACCCGCCGGGAGGAACAGCCGATGAGCGCGCAGTCCGACCACGCTCCCATCCCGCCGTACGCCCCCGCACCCGGGGCGCCGGCCGAACTCCTCGCCCAGCTGCGCGCCGACCGGCGCGCCGCGCAGTGGGTGCCGGCCTTCGAGCGGGAGTGGACGGCGGCGCTTGAGGAATCCCGCCGGACGCCCTCGGCACGAGTGCGGCGGATGCTGAAGGGCAGATCCCTGCCCCCCTCACAGCGGGGGCCCTCGCATTCGGTCACCTCAAGATCTTCGGCGTCCATCGTTCTCCGAGCCTCGCGCCGGCGTGCTTCTGTCCTGCTCAACGACAGCCAGGCACGGCGGTGGCCGCAGAACCCCCCTCGTCGTGAAGATCACTGGCAAAACGGGACCTGGCCAGGTCCGCCGACGCGGAGGACGATGGAGTCGTGGGCGAGCACGACCGCGACCAGGACGACCTCGCCGAACCGGCACGGCCGGCGCTGACTGCTGCGCAGGCCCGGGAAATGACGGCGGGGCTGCGCGAGGCGGTGGACG
Source organism: Streptomyces sp. P9-2B-2 (assembly GCF_030406865.1). Classification (NCBI taxonomy): domain Bacteria; kingdom Bacillati; phylum Actinomycetota; class Actinomycetes; order Kitasatosporales; family Streptomycetaceae; genus Streptomyces; species Streptomyces sp. P9-2B-2. The sequence continues at coordinate 149,183 of NZ_CP129127.1, forward strand.
ACGTCCGGCGCTCCGTGGCGGTCCTGGCCGCCCGGGTCCGCGACGCGCCCGCCGCCCGCGTCTGGGTACCGCTGGGTCACGCCTCGTGGGAGTCGTACTGCCAGGCGGAGTTCGGCATCAGCCGCGCGCAGGCGTACCGGCTGCTGGACGTCTCCCGCGCCCTCACCGCGATCCACGGCGCCGTCGCCGCCAGCACCAAGACGTCTCGCACGCGAGACACCGGCTCGGCCACCCTGGCCGCGCTCGACTACGGCCTGTCCCAGCGCGCCCTGATCGCCGTCTCCGGCCGTGCGGGCGACGTTGTGGAGCTGATCACCCGCCGACTCGCCACGCTTGCCCACAGCGGCCTCCAGGCCCTCGATGAACCGACGGTGCGCGCGGTGGTCCGCCAGGCCGTCCGCGACGCCCGCACCGCTCCGCCCCCACCGCCCGCTGATCCGTCGCCGGATCCCGCGCTCGCTGCGCTGCGCCGTGTCGTCGACGACCTCGCCGCCAGCACCCACGCGATCGGCGAGCTGATGCTCGAAGTCGCGCCGGCCTACCTGTCCGACACCGAGGCCGTCCACGTCCTGGCGCCGCTGTGCGACGCGATCGGCGAGGAACTTGAGCACGGCCTCGCGGCCCGCCGCTACGCGATGTCCGGCGACCGCCGCGCCCTGCTCGGAACCGTCCTGTGACCTCTGCTGCCTGGCTGCTGCTGTGAGCCACACACCCTGTTTTCCCAGGTAGTCGGGGTGCGCGGTGAGGCTGTGAGGTGTGAGAGGAGCCGTCGGCGCGGGCCTGCGGCAGCGGCTTGGCGCTGCTCCTGGTCCTGCTGCTCGCGGTAGTGAGCAGCAGCGCGCTGCTCGGTGGGTTCCGGTGGGTGGTCGTCGTCGCGGTTGTGCTGCTCGCGGCGGTGGTCGCCATCGGAGGGCGGCTGGGGGGTGTCGTGGGTGCAGCGCAGCGTTTGCACGGGCCAGGCGGCACACGGCTGCTGCACGGATAGCAGCCTCGCCGCGCAGCCGGTTGTTCTAGAGGACCAGAACAACACGGTTCCCCTAGTGATACCGACCAGCCGAGTGGAGCACTGCTGACCTGCGGTTTCCCCTGGAGGGGAACGATGTACGCCTTCATGCGCCGATCGTCGCGGCGCTTGTTCTGGAGAACCAGAACAAGACGGTACCCCTGGTGATACCGTCCCGGCCGCGCCGCGCACTGCTGACCTGCTGTTTCCCCTCCAGGGGAACGCCATCCGCGTGAAGGGCAATGCGAACGGCGCCGCACCCCAGTGTGCGGCGCCGTAGCGTCGGGAAGGGCCCTGTACGGCCGCTCAGGCGCTTTGCGCGAGGTTGGCGACCTGGGCGGCGAATCGGGTCCGGCGCTGCTCGGTGAAGTCCTCTGCGGGCGTCGTGTTGATCTCGGGCACCGCCATCGCGGGGCCGGCGACCCGGCCGCCCGTGAGGACGGGGTGGAGCTGGTAGCAGCCGCGGCGCAGGAGCCAGGCGAGGCCGGCCTCCCTCAGCTCCTTGAAGCCGCGGTTCACCGCGGGCTTCCCGGCTCCGAGTTCGGCAGCCATCTCGGCCTGGCTGATGTCGACGGCGCCGTTGTCCGGGTCCTGGAGGGCCAGGAGCACATCGAGCACGCGCCGGGCGGTCAGAGAGATGTCCACGAGGGCGAGCATCCGCAGGGCGTCACGGGTGAGCACGATCGGCTCGTCGGACGGGGGGCCAGGTACGTAAGTGGTGCTCACGAGGGCCTCCTGGTCAATGTCGTCTGGCTCTGAGGATATGCCTGCCCGCGTCACGCGCTCGCCTTCCGTGCGGGCAGCCGGCGCCGCGGAAGCGCCACGACCTTCTCGCGACGGCGCACGGCCTCGGCCTCTTTCTTCGCCTTCGCCCGCTCCGCGCGCCACTCGGCGGGGTACTCCGGGGCCGGGATGACGCAGGTGGGGCCCTTTGCGGCGTTCCACTCCTTCTGCCACTTCTCCTGCTCAGCAGAGGTGCCGGCCACCGTGAGCCAGGGGTTCAGCTGGAGCACGCCGGGCTTCGCGGTCCGCATCCACCCGATGTGGTGGAAGAACTGCGACGGCTCGCTCACCGAGGCCGCAGACAGCGAGCACAGCTTCTGAAGATCGCGCTGATTGATCCGGACGTACCCGCGCGGCGCCTTCGACCGGTCCACACCGTGGTAGCTCGGGTCCTGGGCGGCCACGAGCTTGCACCACACCTGGAACCAGCTGCCCGGCATTTTGAGGCTCCCCAGCACATCCATCAGCAGCCGAGCATCCAGGACGTACCCGGTCACCTGCGCGCTGACCGCGAACTCCCGGCCCTGGATCTTCTCGACACTGACGACCATGCCGCCCTTGCCGTCCGACCGAGCGACAACGCGCTGGCCGGGCCGAACGATCGGCAGCTGCTCCATCAGCAGGTCCTCCAGGAAGATCATCGAGTGTGGGCCGAACGGTATCACTAGGGGAACCGTCTTGTTTCAGAGGACCAGAACAAACCCCGGCCCCGCGAGCCGCTCTGCTCCGGTGACCCGCACCTCGTTTGTTCTGAGGATCTAGAACAAAGCACCACCCCTTTGTTCTGGAGATCTAGAACAAACGGTTCGGCATTCCCGCAGGTCAGAGCCGTTTTCGTTCGCGGGCACTCTTAGGTTTCTGTAGAACAACCCCCACCGGGGCTCCGCTGCTCCATCACGTCGCTACGCGGCAGGCAGCTGAGGCACGCACCGGGCGTGTCATGGCTGCCTACGAGCCCACAACGGGCCTCTGGCGACGGCTGAACCGGCTTCGTCTGCGCCTCCGCGGATCCAGTGCGGACCGTATGTGGCACCAGCAGCGGAAACAAGGAGGCATGGTGCTTGCCGGTGGGGGATCGCCTGGCCGGACCTGGGGTTGTTGTCCGGTGGGGGCCGAGGCCGGCCGGACGGCTCCCGTACCTCCGCACGCTGAATTGCGACATTCCCAATTCGGAGCCTCCGTTCTATGGCTGAGCAATTCCACTCCACGCAATTCTCAATTCCACCGCTACTTTTCCCTCCGGAGTGGGGTGGTACTTGCCCGGTCCCAAACACTACACAGTGCGACACCGTGATGCATCACCCGTGCGGCGCGTTCACTCTGGCCGGTGACGCATCGGCAGTTCTCGCCCCATCGCGACCGGTTGGAGTGTATGCTCCTGGGGTGTTTCTGGGGTTCATCGTGCGGCTTTCTTGCAGTAGGGAAGGGGTTCGGGTGGAGCGCAGCGGAGCCCGTCACTGCACTGGGGCCGACACCCGCTGGACCGGATGACCCGTCACCTCCGTTGCGGAGGTGCTGTCTAGTATTCCCAGTCGCTACACAGTCCCGCGCGCGATGCACCTCCTCTCGTAGGCAGCTTCAGGAGTCCCGCTTGCGGGACTCCCTCAATTCGCGCTTGCGGGAATTGAGGCTCGTTCAGAATTCCGCTTGCGGAATTCAATTCCCTCGCTTGCGAGGGAATTTGACGGAGCGTAAGCGGAGTCGTTTCACTCCTCCGCGCGCCAGCGCGGAGG